>CAVPKR010000181.1:0-9924 GCA_963705675.1 Terriglobia bacterium | reverse complement strand
ACAAAAAATCCAAGCGGATATCGAAGAGGCAAACAAGCTCGAAGAAAAGGCCAATCAGATGCCCATCAAGCGGCTCGACGATTCGCCCATGCTGCGTCAAGCTCCGAAAAATCTCTCGTCGCTGGAATTCGCGACTACCGCAAAGGGCAATACGAACGCTCACTCGACAGTTTTCAGGCGTGCCTGGTCCTGAACGCCAGGGAATTACCGCGAACCCAGCCCTGGGCGTTTGCTCGGATCTTCTCGCCCACGCTGGAGGATCGGCCGTACTCGCGGAAACCACGGAAATCTTCGGCGCGGAGCACCTCTTAGTCCGCCGCGCGCGTAACCGCGAAGTCGCCGAAAAGCTGCTCGGATTCATTAAAGCCTACAAGAAATACCTGACCGGATTCGGGGGCAGCTTCGACGACAATCCCACGCCTGGTAATAAGGAAGGCGGCCTGACCAACATCCTGGAGAAATCCCTGGGTGCGGTCGCCAAAGCCGGCACATTCACCCTGAACGACGCCGTGGATTACGCCGAACGCGTGAACACTCCCGGGTTCGTTTTCATGAACACCCCCGGCTACGATCCGGTTTCGCTCACCGGCCTGGCCGCGGGAGGCGCGAATGTGATCGCCTTCACCACCGGCCGTGGAAGTGCCATCGGATTCCCCACCATCCCCGTGATCAAGATCGCCAGCAACTCGAATACCTACGCCCGAATGCGCGACAATATGGATGTAAACGCCGGACGCATCGGCGACGGCGATTCGACCGTGGCCGAGGTCGGGCGCGAAATCTTCGACCTGCTCCTGCGCGTAGCTTCCGACCAAAGAACCGCCAGCGAACGCCTGGGACATCACGAATTCGTCCCCTGGCGCATCGGACCTGTCTTATAATGGCCGTGCTTTAATAAGGATTACCGCCCATGAAAACTGCAACTCTGCTCCTGCTCAGTCTTTCGGCATTCGCCCAGACCAAACCCGCTGAAAAATCCGCCTTCGACAAATCGACCATCGAAGCCTACCTCCGCAATGTCGAGCTGATGCTTCCCGTGGTCACCGCCAAAGTCGATGATGCCAAGCCCTCGAAAGACCTCCCGGGCTTCTTCGACGTGGTGGTCCACTGGTCCGCCAACGGCTTCACCAAGGACGAGCTCGTGTACGTCTCGAAAGACGGCCACCAAGTGGTCCGCGGCGATGTCTACGACGTCAACCTGAACCCTTTTCATGGGAACCTCGAAAAACTTAAGGTCGACAATCAGCCGAGCTTCGGCATCCCCAACGCGCCGGTCAACCTGATCGTCTTCAGCGACTTCCAATGTCCGGTTTGTAAAGAGGAAGCGGGCGTTCTGCGCCAGAATGTCGCCACGACGTTTAAAGACAAGGTCCATGTCTACTTCATCGATTTCCCGCTTGAAGCCATGCACCCCTGGGCCAAATCGGCCGCCATTGCCGGGCGATGCGTATTGAAGCAGAACCCGGCCGCGTTCTGGGATTACTTCGACTGGGCCTACGAAAATCAGGGCGCCATCGGCCTCGACAATTTCAACAGCAAGTTCCAGACTTTCGCGACCGAGAAGAAACTGGACGGCATGGCTCTAGGCCGCTGCATCGAAAGCAAGTCCACCGAAGCGGAGCTGGCCGATGAGATCGCCGAAGGCCGCGCCCTCAAAGTGGAAGCCACCCCGACCATGTTCCTGAACGGCCGCAAGCTGGAAGGCGGCATCCCGTGGCAGATTGTCGAAGCGCTCATCAATATGGAGCTGAGAAGAAAGCCAAAGCCGCCGAGCCCGACAAAGATTGCTGCACCATCACTCTGCCGAAGATCAAGCAGTAAGCCGATGCGCATTCTGCTCTGGCTGATTCCGTTCACGCTCGGGGCCGCCGATATCAGCCCGCAGAACTACCTGGATGAAGTCAAGTATCTGGCGTCTCCGGAACTGAAAGGCCGCGCGACCGGCTCGCCCGAGCTTGAAAAAGCCGCCAGCTACATCGCTGGAAAGTTCAAGTCGTTCAATCTGAAACCCGCCGACGGAAAATCCTTCGAGCTGGCCTTTCCCGTCACCATCGGCGCGCATCTCGGAACCGGGAATCAGCTTCGCTGGTATCCGCCGCATGGCGGAATCGTCCGACCATCTAAGGATGTATTCAGCCCTTCAGCTTTTCCTCGAGTGGAACCGTCAGGTCGAAAGTCGTATTCGCAGGCTATGGAATCACGTCGAACGAATCTCATTACGACGACTACGCCGGAATCGATGTGACCGGCAAAATCGTCCTGATCCTGCGCCATGAACCTAAAGAAGGCAAGGAGCTTTCCTCCACGCCAGCTTCGCCGATAAAGCCGTCAACGCGAAAATGCATGGCGCCAAGGCAGTCATCCTGATCAACGACGTCTTCGAGCATCCCGGCAAGCCTGACGAGTTCGAAAATTTCGGCGCTGCCTCCGGTCCCACCGATGCCGGTATTCTCTTCGTCCAGATGAAGCCGACGCCGCGGCGGAGTGGGTTTCCCAAGCCGGCAAGGATCTCAAGTCCATCGAGGACTCCATCAATCGCGACGGCCAGCCCCAATCCTTCGCGACAGACCTGACCGTGGAACTTACCGTCGATGTTCAACGGGAAACCAAGACCGTCCACAACGTCGCCGCGTATCTTTCCGGCGAAACTTCCGAGTACATCGTGATCGGCGCGCATTACGATCACTTGGGCCTAGGCGATGAGCATTCGCTCGCGCCCTCGCAGATCGGCCAGATCCATCCCGGCGCCGACGACAACGCCTCCGGAACCGCCGGAGTCATCGAGCTGGCTCGTTGGTTCGCGAAACAGCCGAAACACAAACGGGGCATCATGTTCTTAGCCTTCGCCGGCGAGGAACTGGGCCTGCTCGGCAGCGAATGGTACGTGAATCATCCCGTTCTGCCGCTCGAAAATGCCGTCGCGATGATTAATATGGATATGATCGGCCGCATCCGCGACGGCAAAGTCTCCCTGAGCGGGACCGGCACCGGGACCACTTTCGACCAGTTGATACTACGACGTCAAGACTCCCCCGTCGCTCCACGTCGACCTGTCCGAAAAGACGGTTACGGCGCCAGCGACCACACCTCTTTCACCACCAAGCAGGTCCCGGTGCTGTTTTTCTTCTCCGGCCTGCATGGCGACTATCATAAGCCGAGCGATACCGCCGATAAGATCGATGCCCCCGATGCCGCTATAGCTTCTCGACTATATCGCCGACTTACTGCGCATCTGGAAACCGACGCCCGGCCGTCCAAAATTCGTCCGCGTAGCGGAGCCCGCAGGCTGACCGGCGATTCGGGGGGGCGGATCGGGCTATGGACCCGACTTTCGGGAGTATTCCCGACTTTAACGAGCCCCCCAAAGGCGTCCGCTTCGCCGATGTTCGCGACGGCACGCCCGCCGCGAAGGCGGGTCTGCAAGCGCAGGCGACATTCTGATCGAATTCGACGGCAAGGAAATCGCGAATCTCTACGACTTTACGTATGCCCTGCGGCCCATAAGGCCGGAGACATGGTACCAGTGAAAGTGCTCGCGAGGGACCCAAACGATTGAGGCCAAAGTACTGCTTACCGAGCGGAAATAATCTGCGCATACTTAGCTAAAGAAACAATGACTAAAGCTATGATCGACCTCCCCTGAGTACACGAACTCTGCCGCCGCTGATCCTTCACCCCTTCGCGGACGCCGCGTGGTCCCGACAAACTGGTGGAGAGCTCCCGCGCCAGCCTGATGCTGCAAGGCTTGCTTCCCTCCGGCGAACGTAGCCCCGAGGATCTCGACGGGCTCTGCTCGATGGCCGCTATTGCGAAATTCGTATGCTGTTTTATGTCGGCAAGGATCTGCGTGCGCTGGATCGAACAATGCATGGAGCACCTCAAGCCGTAACCCGGAGTTCGCGGACCGGGCATCCAGTATCAGAGTTTCGCCGCCTACCTTGTCAGCCACACTCCCGCCAGCCGTACAAGCCAAATTGCGCAAGTGGGGAGTAGCGGATTACAAGTCCATTTTCATGCGCGCCCTGGGTCTTAATTCGGTTCTGGCGGGTGCCCGGATCGCGACGTTCTGTCCGACGAATTCATCCGAAACTACTATCGCTATGCCGACCAGATGTTCCTATGCCGGCAGCGCAGATCACCTTCGCCGACATCACCGATCTGGGCTTCGATTTTGAGATCTACGCATCCGGCGAATATTCGCGAATGCTCGAACGCGAGTGGAGCGAAAGCGCTCCTCTGCCCGGCCATTCCGAAGAAGCGTAAAAGAGTTATTGGCTGACCTGAGCCGTATCGTCGGGCAAATTCGAAGATAAAGCGCTGGGCGGCCCGCCGTCCCGTAGCTTCTCGGCCACCCGCTGCCGCGCGTCCGATTCATGTTCCTTCGAAAACCAACTTCGGATCTGTGGCAGGACCGCGGTTGCGGCGCGTTCCCCCGCCTCAATCAGATGATCCGCGCTCTCAAACGAGTTCCAGCCGATGTCCTTCACCTCAGGCGTAATCACGACATTCGAATGCCGCCGCCAGGTGGATTCGGTTCGCGCCGCCATAATCTGGAAGCACCGCGTGACCACGCTCAGCATATTCTGCGGATCCAAAGTTTCATTGGGGTTCGGAAGCGACACGCTGATCACCCGCGTCGCGCCCATGCGACGTAGCGGAGCCGCCGGAACGTCCATCGAAATCATGCCATCCACCAGGCAGTGATTCATGTAACGCACCGGCTGGAAAAATCCAGGATAGGAGCAACTGGCCCGAATCGGCAGCACCACGTCACCCTTTTCGCGAAACACCACCGGAGCACCGGCCGTCAGATCGCTCGCGATCACCGCCAGCGGAATCTTCATCTTCTCGAACTCGAAAACTTTCAGCAGACGGGCCAGGAACTTCGTCATCGGGTCCGATCCCACCAGCCCGCTTTTCCTGAACCGCCAGCGCGCCACATCGGAAAATCGCATGGCCCGGGCGACTTCTTCGATTTCCTTGCTGGTAGCGCCGGATGCGAACGCCGAAGCGACAATCGCCCCCGAGCTTACCCCGGCAATAAAAGAAATCGGTAGCTTGGCGCACTCAAAAGCCCGCAACACCCCGACATGCGCGATTCCCCGCGCGAACCCTCCGCCCAGCGCCAACCCGATCCGCGTTTCCGGATGCAAATCGCCCGCGCCGGTTTCAATCCAGCGACGGGCCCCCTTCCACCATCCCGAAATTCCATCAGCCATGCCGCCCCCAAAGCCACGGTTGCTAAGATGAAAGCGAGTGAGCCCTCGCTTCCCCTATCGTAATTTTACATCCGCGCCCACTACATCGACGTTACAACAGCTTGCGGCGTTCATGTTTTTTTGCGCCGCGGTCTTCGCCCCAAGTCGGCATCCGCGCAGAAGAACCTGGCCGGGGAATCCGCCATCCGCGACCGCCTGGATCGTTTGAACACCTTAGGCAGCGTGATGATGATCGGAGCCCATCCCGACGATGAAAATACGGCTCTGCTCGCCTATTTCGCCCGCGGCCGCCATTTTCGCACGGCGTATCTGTCACTTACCCGGGGCGAAGGCGGCCAGAACCTGATCGGCACCGAGCAAGGCGACGCACTCGGCATCATCCGGACCCAGGAACTTCTCGCCGCGCGCCGCATCGATGGAGCCGAACAATATTTCACCCGCGCCATCGATTTCGGATTCTCCAAGACCGCCGAGGAAACCTTAATGAAGTGGCCCCGCGATAAAGTCCTAGCCGACATGGTCTGGGACATCCGCCGCTTCCGCCCCGACGTGATCGTTCTGCGATTCTCCGGCACGCCTCGCGACGGCCACGGCCAGCACCAGGTCTCGGCGATTCTCGGTAAAGAAGCTTTCTCCGCGGCCGCCGATCCCGCAAGCTATCCCGAGCAGCTCCAATGGGTCCAGCCCTGGCAAGCCAAGCGCCTGATGTACAACGTGATCGCTTCACCGCGGAGCAGGACCGAAGAAGCCCAGAAGATGGCCGATCGTGTCGAGCTCGATCTCGGCGAGTACGATCCCGGAGCTAGGCTACTCCTACGGAGAAATCGCCGGCATGAGCCGCAGCCAGCATCGCAGCCAGGGCATGGGCGCGCCCGAGCGAAAAGGCTCGATCGAAGAATTATCTGGTCACCATCAGCCGGCGATAAAGCCACGCACGACATCTTCGACGGCATCGAGATCACCTGGGATCGCCTTCCGGGCGGCGCGCCGATCGGCGCCAGGCTCACCCAAGCGAGCAACGCCTTCGTGCCCGCGCATCCCGAGGAACTTCTTAAACCTCTCTCGGAAGCGCGACCCATGATCGCCGACTTAAAGGATCCGCTAGCCGCGCAGAAGCTGAAAGAGCTGGACGAAACCATGGCGATTGCGCCGCTCTGATGGCTCGAAGCGTCTTCCGATCAAGCTACTCCGTCGATCCCCGGCGGCAGCGTGAAAATCAACGTCACCGCGCTGGTTCGCATCGCCCACGCGTGTGACTCTGACCGGCCTCGATCTGCCCGGCAACCGATTGCCCACGCCGTCGCGACCGCCGTCCTGGTAGTCAATCGAGCCGAGCCACTACTCCTTCACGATTCATCTTCCGCCCGATACCAGTCGTATTCGCAACCCTACTGGCTGGCTGCAGCCGAAGGACGGCTGGCTCTACACCGTCCCCGATCCGCGGGAAATCGGCGACCCCGAAAATCCGCCCGTGATCGAGGCGCATTTCCATCTGCGGCTCGCCGGAACCGACCTCGACTTCACTCGTCCCGTCGATATCGCTACATCGATCACGTCTATGGCGAATCCGTCCGCCCGTTCGCCGTCGTGCCTCCCGTCGGACTCAGTTCACCGAACCGGCGCTGATCTTTCCCGACACCACCCCGCGCCGCGTGGAAGTTCTAGTGAAGGCCAACACTCCGCACGCCGCCGGAGACATCTCCCTCGACGCGCCCACCGACTGGCAAGTCGAACCCGCGTCGCAGCACTTCGACCTGGCCGCAACGGGTCAACAATCGACGGTCGCGTTTACCCTCACCCCGCCGTCGGCCGACGCGCAAGCCGAGTTGCACGCGATCGCCACCATGGGCGACCGTAAAATCTCCGTCGGCACACAGGTGATCGAGTACCCGCACATCCCCGCGCAGACTCTGTTCCCTCCCGCCGAATCGAAGCTGGTCCGAGCCGACATCCGCACCCTCGCGAAGACCATCGGCTACATCGTCAGGAGCGGGCGACGAAGTTCCCGACGCCATCCGCCGCATGGGAGCTCAAGTCACGTTCCTGTCCCCCGACGATCTGATGAAATCCGACCTCTCGCCCTTCGACGCCATCGTCACCGGCGTCCGAGCCTGGAACGTCCGCCCCGACCTGCGAGCGAATTACCAGCGCCTTTTCGATTACGTTCAGAACGGCGGCACGCTGGTGGTCCAGTACAACGTCGCTCGAAGGCGGAATTTTCGGCGGCGACGCCACGTTGCTGGAACACATCGGCCCCTATCCGATCACCACCAGCCGCGACCGGGTGACCGTCGAAGAAGCTCCGGTGACCTTCCCAAATCCGCAGAATCCTTTACTCCACGTGCCGAATCCCATCACAGAGAAGGATTTCGAGGGTTGGGTGCAGGAGCGCGGCCTCAGTTTCGCCAGTGAATGGGACCCCAAGTATCAAAGCTGTTCTCGAATCGCACGACCCCGGCGAGGAGCCGCATCCCGGCGGCGAGCTCTACCTGCGCTACGGCAAAGGCGTCTACGTCTTCTCCGCCTTTTCCTGGTTCCGCGAACTCCCCGCCGGAGTCCCCGGCGCCTTTCGATTTTTCGCGAACATGCTGAGCGCAGGAAAGACGTTCAGTGAGCGGCAATGCCAGCAAGAATACCGGCCGATCCGCTCGATGAGAACCGCCGCCGTTTCTGGGCACCTGGCCGCGAGTCTACATTATCGTCTCTGATCTATCTCGCCTTCGTGATCTTCGCCGTTCTACGTGTTCACCCGCACTTCGCTCCATGACGCCCACTCGATTGGGTGGTCCTGTTCACCTGGTGATTTCCTCGTCTGCTACGGCCTGTGGCGCGGCCGCGGCATCAGCACCGTCGAACAATTATCTGCTGGCCGGAAAAACCATGCCGTGGTACGCCATGGGCCTTTCCATCATGGCCACCCAGGCCAGCGCCATCACCTTCATCTCCACCACCGGCCAAGCCTATACCGACGGCATGCGCTTCGTGCAATTCTATTTCGGCTTGCCCATCGCGATGGTGATCCTCTGCGCCACCGCCGTTCCCATTTTCCATCGCGCCAAAGTCTACACCGCCTACGAATATCTGGAACAACGCTTCGATGCCAAGACCCGCTCGCTGGTCACCTGATTTTTCTGATCCAGCGCGGGCTGGCCGCCGGGCTTTCGCTCTCTGCGCCCGCCGATCGTGCTTTCCGTGATTCTAGGATGGCCCTTCCGACTCACCACCATCCTGATGGGCGTGCCTCGTCATTCTCTACACCACCATCCGGCGGCATCAAAGCCGTCACCTGGGCCGACGTCCAGCAGATGGCCGTAATCTTGGGCGCGCTGGTGCTGGCGCTGGTCATCGCGATCTCGCTGTTGCCGCACAATGTTTCTTTCATGGACGCTGTCCGCCTGGCCGGCGCCGCGGGAAAGCTCAACGCCGTCGACCTCGCATTTCGATTGGAACGATCGCTACAACTCTGGAGCGGCCTGATCGGCGGCAAGTTTCTGCTGCTCGCCTACTTCGGCACGCGATCAGAGCCAGGTGCAGCGCTATCTGACCGGCAAATCGATCGGTCAAAGCCGCCTGAGCCTGCTGTTTAACGCCGTCGCCAAAGTTCCGATGCAGTTCTTCATTCTGTTCATCGGCGCGATGGTGTTCGTGTTCTTCCTGTTCGTAACCCCCGCTGGTGTTTCATCCGGTCGCAGCATGAAGCGCTGGAAACGACGGCGGAATATCCTGCCCTCGAAGCCCGCCACGACCGGGCCTTCGACGAGCGCGAAGCAGCCGCGCGTCATATTAAGGACGCTAATTCGACCCGCCGCGCGCACCGCCGCCATCGCCGAATTTCGCGCCGCCCAGAAGCAATTGGACGCCGTCCATCAGGACGCGCTCAAGATAGCGCACGAAAACGACACGAATTATATTTTTCTTTCGTTCGTGACCCACTATCTTCCGCGAGGCGTGGTCGGCCTGATCATCGGCGTAATCTTCACCGCCGCCATGTCGCCATCTCCGGGAGAAATCAACCGCTGGCCACGGTGACTGTGATCGATATCTATCGCCGCCATTTCAAGCCCGATCGCCCCGATCGCCACTACCTGCTGGCCTCGCGAATCGCGACCGTCTTCTGGGGATTCTACGCCGTGCCTTCGCCGCGTCTTCGGCCGAGGCTTCGGCGCCCTGATTGAAGCCGTGAACCAGGTTGGCTCCTTGTTTTACGGCGGATGCTCGGCGTCTTCGTGCTGGCCTTTTTCGTGAAGCGTGTAGCCGGGACCGCCGCGTTTGCAGGCGTCATCGTAGGCGAAATCGTAGTGATCGCGGTTTCAAAATTGACGACCATGGCATTCCTGTGGTGGACCCCCATGGATCCTGGTGACCATTGCCGTAGCCGTAATCATTTCCTATCAACTAAGCCAGAACGCCCGGAAACAGGGCTCCCTGTGGGGAGCTGAGGCCCGCCGCGACTGGGCCGAAATTGAAGAACAAACCCACCCCATTTTGTGGCGTGAAACTCTAGACGCTGCCGGGATCGGCCAAAGCACGCGCGTGCTGGACGCAGGCTGCGGCCCGGCGGAGCCGCGGTATTAGCCCACGCAAGAGGCGCGATAGTCAGCGGCTGCGACATATCCGAGCCGTTGCTGAACATCGCTCGCGAACGCCTGCCCGACGCGGATCTGAAGAACTTGTCGCCGACCTGGAGTCGCTCCCCTACCCTGAC
>CAVPKR010000180.1:0-8202 GCA_963705675.1 Terriglobia bacterium | reverse complement strand
GAGATCCCAAAGAGACGCTGGTCCGATACCGTCGATTTGTCGCGGAGAAGATCCGAAGCTGGGGCGAGACCATCGCGCCTCGTCTGGCGCCGTCGGCACGCCGCGGGGATGGACGGGCCGAAGTCATTACGGTTGAGATGTTCGGGTCCAAGGGCGAATCGACCATCGTGTTCAAGAGCGGCGAGATGGTCACGATCCGGGCCACGGTGCGGTTTCATGAAGCGGTGGAATATCCGGTCGCTGGGATTGTTGATCCGCACCCAGATTGGGTTCGAAGTTTACGGCACGAACACGGATCTGGAGCGGGTGAAGATCGGGCCCTGCGCGGCGGGCGATACGATATCGATCACCTTCGCGTTTCTATGCGATCTGTGCCCGCACGCGTATACGATCACGCTTGCATCGCACGATCCGGACGGCACCGCGCATGATTGGATGGACGATGCGGTCGCGTTCACGGTCACAGATGAGCGCCCCACGGCGGGCGTGGCGAATTTACGCGCGAAGGTCACCGTGGAGCGGGCGGCCAAAGTGGACCAAATTTAGCGGCCCAGGTATTGACCGCTGGTTGCGTCGATGAAGACCGACCATTCGGCAGAGGACACGGAATCGCCCCAAAAAACTCGCCAGGCGGGCTCGGGGAAGCGATTGGTCAGCTCGCACAGGAAATTCACCTGGGGCTTGGCGGTGGTTTTCTTGAAGTATTCCGGACTCTTGGCGATGGCGGTTTCGAGGGCCTCGGGAGTATCGATTCTCAGCGCGGCCACCAGAAACGGCTGCTCTGATCCCTGGGGTCCACGCCAGCCTTCTTCGATGCCTCCGAAAACCCCTTTGTGAAGATTTCCTTCGGCTTCAATCGCGGACCATGTGAATGAACGCTGGCGGGCTCGGGCTTGAGATACGTAGAGGATTTCCCACGCGCCGGCGCTTGCCATTTTCCGACTTCGGATTCGGCAGGTTGACGGAGCGAATACTGATCGGCTGGCAGTCCGGCGCCCAGGTGCGGGCCGAAGGATAGGTCATCTGGAATGCCTGACGTCCGGTAATCGGCTGCGCGGTGGGCTCCGGGGCCTTGGCTTTGTTTTCAGTCGAAGCGGTATCGCTACAACCGGCTAACAGCAGCGCGATTACTGCGGGGAAAAATAATCTCATCTCCTTCACTGTCGAGGTTTCGAATACAAAGTGTCAACCTACGGCAGACCTAGGCGAAGAGGGAAGTGGCGGAGTATAATCAGGTCATTGCAGGAGACACCCATGCGTTTTTCTGGGATTTGGGGCATCGGGGCAAGTTTAATTCTTGCCGGGATACAACTGGGCGGCCAGACCAGGCCGCCGGTAAGCAGCGGTCCCACGACCGGGACCAGTACGGGAGGCTCCACGTCACGCCTTCCCTCGACTTTAGGGAACACGCCCAGCACCACTACTCCGAATCCCGACGATCAGCGGCGTCCGATGATGATCTCGGGCAAAGTAACCCTGGATGACGGCACCATGCCGGCGTCTTCGGTGACCATTGAGCGAGTTTGCGCGGGTGGCCGAAACACGCGGAAGGGTACACCGATTCGAAGGGGCGTTTTTCCATCACCCTGGGCCAGGAAATGGGCGTGATGGCGGATGCCAGCGAGGCTCCCAACCGCAGCCAGATGGGCGCGGCCGCCAGCCCCAACAGTGGCGGCATGCGGGAGCGAGACCTGCAAACCTGCGATCTGCGCGCGGTGCTTGCCGGATTCCGGTCGGACTTGATTTCGCTATCCGGGCGCCGCTACATGGACAATCCGGACGTCGGAACGATGATTCTGCATCGGCTGGCGAATGTCGAAGGATTCACCACCAGCGCCACTTCCGCCATGGCTCCGAAAGACGCGCGTAAGGCGTACGACAAGGGGTTGGAAGACCAGAAAAAGAACAAGCCCGACGATGCGCAGAAGGAATTCCAGAAGGCGGTAGAGGTCTATCCGAAGTACGCCTCGGCCTGGTATGAGCTGGGGCGGGTTTACGAGGGCCGCGATCATATATCGACCAGGCTCGCGACGCTTACCGGCAAGCGCTGGTTGCGGATCCTAACTACATCAATCCCTACGAGCGGATCTATTTGCTGGATGGAAGAGAAGCCAAGTGGCAGGCAGTGGCCGATACCACCTATAAAGTGCTGCATCTGAATCCCTATGATTTTCCGGCCGCTTATTACGACAACGCGGTCGCAAATCTACAACTGAATCATCTGGATGTCGCGGAGAAGAGCGCGCGCGAGGCGGTGAAAGTGGATACGGCGCACCAGAATCCCAGGGCCAATTACATTCTGGGGATCATTTTGGCTCAGAAGCGGGATCGAAAGGGAGCGGCGGAGTGCCTGCGGGCCTACTTGCAGTATGCGCCTGACGCCAAGGATTCGGACAAAGTGAAGAAACAACTGGCCGAGCTCGAAAAGTCGGCGGAAGCCAAGGCTACGCCGCAGCAGTAAGCGTCAACGCGATTTTCTTCCTGGAGCAGTCAGGTTGGAGCAGGCGGCGAGCATGGCTTGCCGCACGGAATCCTCCGCCGCTTGGTCGAGCCGTATGCTGGTAGCTCCGCGGCTGCCCCACGCGCCCTTCACGGGAACGAACACCTGCGGCTCCGCCAGCACAAACTCCCTCTGCTGCGCGGCGTTCAACTTGACCATTCCCCAGTCCTGGCCGGGATAACCCAGAGTCGCGAAGATTTTCCCGTTCACGCGAAAATCCGGATGGGCCATGTGGGAGTTCTCCACCGCGCCCGGTATGGCGAGCGCGATCCTTCGAAAATCCCGAGTGGTCATGAGCGCGAGTCTACTACACTGGGGGCATGCGCGCCTTGCTCTTTATCGCCGCTGGGGCGCTGATGCTTCCCGCGGCCGACCCTTTGTATGAAAGCTCGCAACGGAAGCTGGACGCGATCGAGGCGCGGAAAGTGAAGCACGGAACTACGATTACGTTCACGCCGCAGGAGATCAATGCGTGGGCGCGGGTGAAGGTGCCGGAGATTGTTCCCGAAGGCATGGGCGAACCACGAGTGGAGCTGGGGGAAGGCACGGCGACCGGGTACGCGACCGTCGATTTTATGAAAATGCGCCAGGCCAAGGGTGAGGCTACCAACTGGTTTCTGGCGAAACTCATCGAAGGCGAGCGGCCGCTTAAAGTCTCGGTACGGCTGGAATCGGCTGGCGGACGCTGCACGGTATTCCTGACGCGCGTCGAGATTTCGGGCATCGCAGCGAATCAGACGGTGCTCGAGTTCCTGGTCAAGAATTTCTTCATGCCCCTTTACCCCGATTCGAAAATTAACGAGCCGTTCGACCTGGATTACGATATGGAGCGGATCGACATCCGGCCCGCCGGGGCCACGGTTACCATCAAGAAATAATCGTGTCATTATAAAGGTGTCGGGGAGGGGAACGCACCCCCTCGGCAGGCTAGGGAATAGGGCATTACCTAGGTACTTCGTGCTTAAAAGATCGACAGAGATGGACGATACTTCTCTTAGGGGAAAAGAACTTCCCGAATAAGCCATGAAGGTAAACGATCCCAATCTCGCTCCCGTCACCTCGCCTGAGGTAAATCGAAGTCAGCAGAGCCAGCCAACGGGACCAACCACCCGGTTGACCATCTCGCCCAGCGTGGCGAGCGGCTCCTATGACGACGTTCATTTATCTGAGTTAGTGCGCAGTTTGCGATCGCTTGCTTCGGAATCGCCGGAGCGGCAGGCGCGTCTCGAACAGATCGCGCGGTCGTACGCCAACGGTACCTATAAGGTGGATCCGGGCGCAACGGCCTCGAAGATCGTCGACGATGCACTCGAATCTTAAAACCGCGCGAACTCATATCGAACGGCTGCGCGGAGCTTTGCTTTCTCCATCACCCGATGAAATAGAGCAATGCCTTCCCGGCCTGGTTGAAGCGGCGGCTTGTCTCGGCTTGGTGCAGCAGAAGCTGAAACTTGGAGAAGTTGAAGGTCTGGGCGCCGCGGATCCGGAGCTGGGGCGGGAATTGAAGGCCCTGAAGAACGATCTTACGGCGGTGCGCAGGCTGATCGAACACGGGGCATCGTTTTACCAGGGCTGGGCCAAACTGCTGGGCTCGGCTACGGCGGGTTATACACCGACCGGCGACGCAGCGCCGATCTCGTTTACAGGAAGTTTGTCGATCCGGGGGTAACCATATGGGCGGCATTACATCGGCGTTGATCAATTCGGCAAATGCGCTCGGCGTGTTCGGACAGACCTTCAACGTCATCGAAAACAACATTACAAACGCAAATACGCCGGGATACGTGGATCAGAACCCAACGTTCGACGCGCTGCCATTTCAGCCGGCCGCGGGGCTGGTGGGCGGCGTGATGGCGGGCCCGCTGAACAGCTCCCGCGATGAATACCTGGAACAAGCGGTACGGACGCAACAGCAATTGCTGGGCAGCTCGACGCAGACGGCTCAAGACCTGGGACAGCTTCAGCCATTGTTCGATCTGACGTCGACTTCAGGAGTCGCCACGTCAATCGATAATTTCTTCAACACTTTTTCACAATTGAGCGTGAGTCCGAACGACGCGGTCAGCCGCCAGGCAGTGATCACGGCGGCGGGGAGTGTGGCGCAAAGCATTCAGTCCTCGGCCACTGGAATCACTCAGGTTTCGACCAACCTGACCAGCCAGACTACCAGCGTAGTGGCGCAGATCAACCAACTGGCAGGCCAGATCGCCGGAATCAATCAGACCTACCGGGCGAACTCGGGTGCAACCACCGACGCCGGGCTAAGATGCTCAGATGCATTCGGCGCTGGAGAGTCTTTCCCAGTTGACCGATATCGGCGTGGTTCGGGACAGCACGGGCGCTTATGATGTGACGATCGGCGCGCAAACCTCGCTGGTGACCGGCTCAACCGCGAATCAAGTCTCCACTGGCAACGCTTTAAACCAGACGACGATTCTCGATTCCCAGGGCAACGATATTACATCGCAGATCAGCCAGGGACAATTGGGGGCGCTGATCACCGAGAAGAACACGACGCTTCCGGGCTACATGTCGAGCCTGAATACGCTGGCGCAATCGTTCTCCGATGCGGTAAACGGCCAACTGGCGCAGGGGGTGGATCAGAACGGGAATGCTCCCACCACACCTCTGTTCAGCTACGACCAAGCCACCGACGCCGCGTCGACGATTGCCGTAAACAGCCTGACACCGGATCAGATCGCGGTGGCAGCGGCGGGCGCGCCCGGAGGGAACGGCAATGCCATCGCCTTGACGCAGATGGCCAGCTCGCCTCAAATTAACGGATTTAGTTTTACCCAGTTTTATGGCAACCTTGGCTCCCAGGTCGGCAACGACGTTGCGGGCGCAACCGAAAGCCAGACGCAGGCTCAGGATCAGTTGACCCAGGCCCAGGCCGAACGCACCCAGGTAAGCGGCGTTTCTCTCAATGATGAAGCCGCCAAGCTGTTGCAATTTCAGCAGGCCTATCAGGCGGTAGGAAAGCTGGTGGGCGTGCTGGACACGATGATAACGACTCTTATGGATATGGTGCCTGTCCCATGATCTCCGCTCTAAATTCGACGTATCAGGAATTCGTAAATAACCTCAACCGGGTAACCCAGCGGATGAACACGGAGCAGCTGGATATTTCGAGCGGCGTGACTATGCGCAACGTCTCCGACAACCCGGACCAGGTATCCTCGCTTCTACAAGCGCGGGCTTCCCTTTCGGCGTCGCAGCAGATCTCGACCAACCTGGGAACCGTTACCACGGAAGTGAATACGGGCGAGCAGTCTCTCGAGAGCGCGGTGCAGTTTTTCGACCAGGTGCAAACCGCGGCGGCGGAGGGCGCGACCGGAACTCAAACGGCCACCACGCGCACCTCACTCGCGCAGCAGCTTCAATCCATACAGCAGCAGATGGTGAGCCTGGCGAACACCAACATCAACGGCCGATATGTTTTTTCGGGTGACCAGGACCAGACCGCGCCGTACACCTACGATCCGACGCTGACCAATTCCGTGAGCGCCTACCAGGGCACCACCTTCGACCCGCGTCGCGCTGGCTCCCAATGGAACTACCTTTCCAACGGCCCTGACCGCGCAGCAGATTTTCGATTCGAGCGACCCCACCACCAACGTATACTCGGCCATTGGGGGCATGATCACGGCGTTGAACAGCAATAGCCAGAGCGCCATCCAGCCCGCCCAGGGCGGCCTCGCGACCGTAAGCTTACAGTATCTGAACCAGCAGCTCGCGTTTTACGGGACTACTGAGGACAGTGTCACGGCTGCAACGAATGACGCGGCGACCCAACAGATTCAACTCCAGGGACAGATCAGCAACCTTCAGGACACGGATATGCCTTCGACCATTCTCGATATGACTCGAGTTCCAAACCCAATCGCAGGCGGCGCTCAGCTCAGAGGGGCAGATTCCGCGGCAGACGCTCTTCGATTTTTTGGGATAACGGGCCTGTTATCCTCGGTATCGTGACCCAAGCCGATGTTCTCCGGCAGCTTCATCAGGGCCCTCGGCTGCTGCTGCTGCCGAATGCCTGGGACGCGGCCAGCGCGCGTATCTTTGAACGCGCCGGATTCCCCGCCCTGGGACTACCAGCGCGGGAGTCGCGTTCACGCTCGGATATCCCGATGGCCAGCGTCTAACCCGCGGCGAAATGCTTGACTCCGTCGCACGAATCGCGCGAAGCGTGAAAATTCCCGTCACCGCGGATGTGGAGGCGGCTATGACGACGCTGTCGAGACCGCCCGGGCGGTGTGGGCAGGCAGGCGCCGTCGGCATGAATCTGGAGGATACGGCAGACTCTGGCCTGATCGACATCGCGCCTCATGTCCGTGCGATTCGGGAAGCCGTGCCCGGCATGGTGATCAACGCACGCACCGACATTTTTCTGAACTCGATCGGCGAGGAAGCGACACGTTTCGACCGCGCCGTGGAGCATCTCAATTCCTATCGCGATGCCGGCGCCGATTGCCTTTTCGCTCCGGGCGTACGCGACCGCGATACTATCGCGCGCCTGGTTCGAGCCGTGCGCGGTCCTTTGAATATTCTGGCCGTGGCAGGTTCGCCTCCGATCGCGGAGCTGGAGACTCTGGGAGTCGCGCAGGTCACATTGAGTGCGGACCCATGCGCGCCACGCTTGGCCTGCTCGATCGCATGGCGGTCGAGTTGCGCGATCACGGGACCTACACCGCGATGACGGAAGGCGCGATTCCTTACGCCGACGTCAACAAGCTATTCGGCGGCGAGTGAGCGAATGCGATTGGTAAGCCAGGCGAGCGCTTCGGCTTCACTCGAAAAAGCGCCGTCGGCCTGCGCTTCATAAGCAGCCCGCGTCACCTCGCCAATATGTTTCCCGGGGCGATCTTGAAAATACGGGAGCACGTCCGGGCCCAATTGAACGGAGCTTGCGGCTTTTCCTCCACCGATTGCATCGCCGCCATATCGCGCAGCCGCGCTGCATTTTCGGGCAAGCCGGGAGCCATCGGCGGGCGGCCCGATTCATCGGCCTCAATCAGGCGGATTAACTGCGCGATGCTCAACGGGGCCAACCGCACAGGCGGGCCCCGCCCGCACGGCGCCGCCGTCACCTCCATCCCGATGCTGGTATGCGCCAGATGGTGTTCCACTAACGGCACCACCGTTCGACGATCGCGCTCTTGATTCCGATCCGCTCAAGAAACGCGCGGGCCAGCGGGCCGCCCGCGGCCTCATGTCCATAGGCGGTCCACCGCATCCGGCCATCTTTTTCGCGAAGCTGCGTGGTACAGGCTTTGGCGAAGTCGTGCGTCAAGGCGGCGAACAGAAGCACCGCGCGATCGTCCCCCTCGCATGCGTCGCGTTCCGCGATCCGCGCCGCCGCGTCGACCACGTGCATGGTGTGAACGTCGACGTCGCCTTCCGGGTGCCATTCCGGCTCCTGCGGGACGCCTTGTAATTGGGCCAGCTCCGGAAAATTCGCGATCCAGCCGGAAGGGGTCAGATAATCGAGCATCTTTCCCGGCCGCGCCGCCTTCAGCGCCCACTTCATGAACTCTTCAGCGACCCGCTCCTGGGCTAACGTTGAATACTGGTCCGCGATCGACCGGCACATCGCGGCTGTGGCAGTGTCCAGCGACAAATCGAACCGGCAGGCGAACTGCATTCCGCGCAAGACTCGCAACGGATCTTCGGAGAACGCGGAACTGGTAGCGCGGAGCACC
>CAVPKR010000179.1:0-41759 GCA_963705675.1 Terriglobia bacterium | reverse complement strand
GCTGGCGCGGAAGGCGAGGAGCTGGCGCGCGACGTTTCCTCTTGGGTCGACAAGAATCTGGGCCGCGATTATGCCTGGCCTGGAAATTACCGCGAGCTCGATCAGTGCATCCGCAATGTACTGATCCGGCGCGATTACCGGCCTTCGAAGACGGGACCAATGGCACCGCTCGACCATGCAGCCGAGGATTTCCGGCGGGGCCGCCTGACCGCGGAGGAGCTTCTGTCTCGCTACGCGACCATCGTCTATCGCGATAGCGGGAGTTATGAGGAGACCGCGCGCCGCCTCAAACTGGATCGTAGAACCGTGAAAAGTAAGGTAGATACGCGATTCCTGGCGGAGCTTCGGGACGCCGGATGAAAGCACGACATGTGCCATTATGCAGTCCCCGGACCGGTTGCCTGCGTGATAACCTGAGTCGAGTCACCCTGCATTCATGAGTATTTCCGCCCCGTTTATCCATCGGCCTGTGGCAACCACTTTGCTGACGGTTGCGCTGGGAATTTCAGGCGCGGTGGCATATACGTTTCTGCCCGTCGCTCCGCTGCCGCAGATAGACTTTCCTTCAATTTCGATCAATACATCTCTGCCGGGCGCGAGTCCGGAAACCATGGCGTCCTCCGTAGCCACCCCTCTCGAACGGCAGTTCGGACGCATTGCCGGCGTCAACGAGATGACTTCGTCAAGCACCCTCGGCTCCACCAGCATCACCCTTCAGTTCGACTTGAACCGCAACATCGATGCCGCGGCGCGCGACGTTCAGGCGGCGATAAATGCCGCGCGCGGTCAGCTCCCCGCGAATCTTCCGCGAAACCCTTACTGGCGCAAAGTGAATCCGGCGGATGCGCCGATTCTGATGTTGGGCCTCATCTCCGATACCGTCACCTCGGGCGAGATGTACGACGCGGCGTCGACCATACTGCAACAGAAAATTTCCCAGGTTAAGGGCGTGGGACAGGTATTTGTCGGGGGCAGTTCCCTGCCCGGCGTCCGCGTGGAAGTCAATCCGTCCATGCTGAATAATCTCGGCCTGGGCCTTGAAGACGTGCGTGCCGTACTCACGGCGGCGAATGCCAACAGTCCCAAGGGAGGCATGTCAAACGATTCCCGATCCTGGACCTTGAGCGCCACGGACCAGTTAATGAAAGCGCGCGACTACCAGGGGCTGCTGGTGGCATACCGCAACGGGGCCCCGGTGGTGTTGTCCGACATTGCCACGGTCGTCGATTCGGTGGAAGATCTGCGGAACGTCGGATACGTCGATACCAAGCCGGCGGTCGTGATCTACATCAATCGGCAGCCGGGCGCGAATATCGTGGCGACCGTAGACAGCGTCCTCGAAATCCTTCCCCTTTTGAAAGCCTCGATTCCGGCTTCTATCGAGATGAAGGTTTTGGCTGATCGCACCACCACCATCCGCGCCTCGGTAAGCGATGTGCAGCGCACCATGGCGATTTCAATCTCGCTCGTGATCATGGTGGTGTTCATCTTCCTGCGCAGCGTGCGCGCCACGCTCATCCCGAGCATCTGCGTGCCAGTCTCGCTGATCGGCACGTTCGGAGTGCTGTACCTTTTCGGTTACAGCGTTGACAATCTCTCGCTGATGGCATTGACCATCGCGACCGGCTTCGTGGTGGACGACGCCATCGTCGTGATCGAGAACATCTCGCGGCATACCGAGCACGGCATGTCGCCCATGGAGGCCGCTCTCAAAGGATCAGCCGAGATCGGGTTCACCGTAGTTTCGATCAGCATGTCGCTGATCGCGGTATTCATTCCGATTCTGTTGATGCCCGGTATCGTGGGCCGCCTATTCCGCGAATTTGCCGTCACGTTATCGGTGGCGATCATTCTTTCTCTGGCGATTTCGCTCACTATGACGCCCATGATGTGCGCGCGCCTGGCTGGTGAAGATGCGAAGAAGAAGCACAACTTTCTGTATCGCTGGAGCGGTAATTCGGTGGAATGGCTGCGTCGCGGTTATGCGACTTCGCTTGCCTGGGTTTTGGATCATCAGCCGCTGACGCTGGCGGTGACTCTCGCAACCGTGGCGCTGAGCGTGTATCTGTACATCATCATTCCCAAAGGATTTTTCCCGCAGCAGGACGTGGGCCGGCTTTCCGGCACCATCATCGCGGACCAAGCCACATCGTTTCAGGCGATGCGCGATCGTGTGGTGCAATTACTGAAGATCTGCATGGCGGATCCCGCGGTGGATTCCTTGAATGCCTATGTCGGAGTAGGCGGGGGTGGTGGCGGATCGGCGCTGAACCAGGGGCGAATGAACGTCACATTGAAACCGCTGAACGAGCGCAAGATGAGCTCGGATGAAGTGATCGCGCGACTCCGGCCGAAGTTGGCGCGCATCCCGGGCGTCAGCCTGTATCTGCAAGCCGTGCAGGATTTGCGCATCGGGGGACGATCAAGCGGCGCCCAGTATCAGTACACTCTTCAATCGGATACCGTGCCGGAGCTGAACGAATGGGCGCCGCGTGTGTTTCAAAAACTGCGCACGATGCCGCAGCTCGCCGACGTTAACAGCGATCAGCAGGATCGCGGGCTGCAAGCCGGTTTGGATATCGATCGGGTGACCGCCGGGCGCATGGGCATCTCAACCCAAGCGATCGACAACACCTTGTATGATGCTTTCGGCCAGCGGCAGGTATCGGTAATTTACACCCAGCTGAATCAGTATCACGTCGTGATGGAAGTGGATCCGCAATTCTGGCAGAACCCGGATGGCTTGAAGTTTCTGTACGTGAAGGGGAACAACGGCCAGCAGGTTCCGCTGAGCGCATTCACCAGGTATGTGCCGAGCAACACCGCTTTAGGCGTCAATCATCAGGGTCAGTTTCCGTCGGTAACGATTTCCTTCAACCTGCCGGTGGGAACTTCGCTGAGTCAAGCCGTTCCCGTCATCGAACAGGCTGAACGCGAAATCGGGCTGCCCTCGTCCATTCATGGAAGTTTCCAAGGCACCGCGCAGGCCTATCAGGATGCTCTGGCTAGCGAACCGATCCTGATCGCAGCCGCGCTGGTCACCGTATACATCGTGCTGGGCGTGCTCTATGAAAGCCTGATTCACCCGCTGACGATTCTTTCGACGCTGCCCTCCGCCGGCGTTGGCGCGTTGCTGGCGCTGATGGTCACCGGCAACGAGTTGAACGTCGTGTCGCTGATCGGTATTATTCTGCTGATCGGCATCGTGAAGAAAAACGCCATCATGATGATCGATTTCGCGATTCAGGCTGAGCGAATCGAGAATCTGCTTCCGAAGGCAGCCATTTACAAAGCCGCCGTGCTGCGTTTCCGGCCCATCACGATGACCACCATGGCGGCGCTGCTCGGCGGACTTCCGCTGGCATTAGGCCATGGCGAAGGATCAGAAATGCGGAGGCCGCTAGGAATGGCGATCGTGGGGGGGTTGGTGTTCAGCCAAGCGTTGACTCTGTACACGACCCCTGTGGTGTACCTCTATCTCGACCGCATGCGCTTACGGTGGGAAGCATTGCGCGGACGAGCCGCGCGTCGAGTCGAGCCGCATCCGCAACCTTCTGAAGCCTGATCAGCGGGTGCTGATCTTGCGTTCCGGAGCGGGCCTGCCAGGCGGCTTCTGATGGAACGTCAGGACCCGAGGCACCTGAAAATCCGCGAAGAACCCGTAGCGGTTCAACATCCAGGTAGCGAGCTGCAGCAAGCCTCCCACCCCCATCCAGATTTGCCAGTGTGAAAACAGGCCGGTGATGCCGAACGCACCCGCCATCCCCATATCCGAGGCGAGCCTCCACAGGCCTAGCACGTAAGCCATCAATGCCAGCGGGGTCAGCAAGGAGCCAAGTGCCAATGCCACATGGCGATTCTTCCCCTGCTTCCTCTGAATGGGCCGCCCCCTGGCAAGCCTGATCCTAAGGATCATATAACTACCTAGGGACAGCTTAGCAGGAAACATTCCCAGTTGAATGTGTGTCCACTTCAACGAGAACTTATTTTAATCGGAGGGCTGGCCCGCAAGCGGTGGTTCGTTTTGCCCTGAGACTCGCTACGGCTCTTCGAGATTATTGCCGGCAGGACAGGTATAGTGTATGGGCCTCTGCCTGACAATCAGGCGGGACCTTTTTTGAGGCGCGGTCAACAGTGATAGAGTATAAGGCCAAGTGGAGGAGTCAAGTGGTGAATCGACTCTTTGGGGTTTTAATCAGTGGGTTATGCACGTTGTGCGTGACTACACTGTTGGGGACGCTGGCGCAGGATCTCAGCGGCGAAGCTTGGCAGCTGGAGACCAAGGGTGAGGCGGTCGAAGCACAAGTTCGATTGCAAAAAGCCGTGGAAAGGTCGCCCAATGACGCAGCGGCTGTACGTGCTTACGCCGAATTTTTAGACCGTCATCGCGATCCTTCCGCGCGGGCCGTTTATGCCAAACTGACCCAGGTTCTGGAGCGCGCCAAAGCTCCCCGGGACCAAGTGGCCGCGGTTGCGCGCCGCGAAGCGATTCTCGATCTGATCGCGGGAGACACCGCGGCCGCTTCGAAACACCTTGACGCTTATCGAGCCGCCGGCGGGGCAGGTCTGGCGATGCCGGATGCCGTCGCCACCGCGCCGGTCGTGTCGAATTTCATCGAAATTCCGGGGCCGCTGCGCAGTTTCGCGCGTATGGCCGCTCTCGCGCCCGATCTGAAGCCCGAGGACCTGCTGGTCGCATTAGCGCGCAACGTGGTCACTAACGGATATCAGGCCGGAAGGACCAACGAAGCGCTGGAACAGACCGAGTACCTGAAACTTGTCGTGCGTTATCTTTCCCAGGCTCGCGAACTGACCAAGCTGAGCGGCGAGTCGCAGATCATCAAGATTCGAAACCTGCGATTCCACCGAGACCGGCGATCTGCTGCGGGTGCTCGGGTATCGTATGCGCGGCGGCTGCGGGTCGGAAGTGGTGCTGGAGACAGTCAACGCGTCGCGGGCATTTCTCACCATCGATTCGGGATTCCCGCTGGCCGAGCTCGAACAGTCGCTGCGAACCAACCGAACGTTCGTTCTGGATTATCATCCGGCGCGGATTCCGGTGCTTTATAAAGTGGAGTACTGGCAATCGGCGAAGGATAAAACCTCGGGCGAATTTATCGACTATTTTCTTTCAGATCCCGCTTTGTGCCGCTTATTTCTGGGCCTCGGCAAGCTGGATCCCCAGACCGCCAGATACTGCGACGGAGTTCCCGGCCACTCGCCTGAAAATCTACGCGCATATCTTGGACTTTTTCGGAGGAATGTTCCAAGTCCGCGACGGCAAAGCAATTGTCCCCGGCGGGGCGCGATCGGAAAGGCCTGGGCAGAGCTGGCGGGGGCGGGCACAGACAAGGCCGCGCCGTTTTTCGAGCGCTTGCTGGCCAAAGACGATGGCTGGCTGGCCAGCTACTATGATGCTCTGGCGCGAATCAACGGACCGGTAAAGGATTATCTGGCCGAACCGGAACGGCTGAAACGGTTTTATACCGCTCTTCGCGGACGCGTGACCAGTCCCGGCCCCGCGCGGCCTGTGTTCCGGTCCAACACGGACATGCTGCTGCTGACCACGCGTTTGCGGATGGACCCGGATGGTAAGCCGCATCTTCCCGGCAGTTTGGAAGTTTGGAAGAGCCTCTTTGTCAATCATCCGTCGGGCAAATATGACGCGAAACTCACGCGCGCCGCGCCAAATTGGAAAGACTCGGACGACGTGCTCGAAGCGCTGTTCGGCCTGGCGCGAAAATCGGTGGAAAATGAGCCGCTGAAGATCTTCATGGCGCTGAGCGACGTGGAGCGCAATCGCACCAAGCCGCTGGAGGTCACTACGGTGGATCGCCTGGCGCGCGAATACAAAACGCTAAACGCGCAATATCCGCTATTCTCCGAGGCGCCCACGCTGACGGACCAGACCATCCTGCAGTTCCTGGATACCATCCACGCAATCAACAACATCCATGATCTGGCCGTGAAGGCTGACGCAGCCGGGACCATGCAGGCGTTGACGGGCCTGTGGCAGATCTTTGTGCGGCAGGGATCGATTCCGGAAGCGGCGCGGACGCTACACTCGCCGAGCTTTTGACTCCGTTCGCGAAAGTGCAAGGGGATCGCGATCTGTTCGACGGGGGCCGGGCCGGAGTCAAGCTGCTGCTGAAAGCGACCCATTCGTCCGAAACTGCGCCGCTCCAGGATCGTATGATGGATTTGCTCGCCGGAACGTCAGCCGACGACAGTTCCGATACCCATCAACAACTCGTTGAAGACATGATCCGGATCTTCGAAGCACAGAAGCTGGTGTCATTATCGACCTTGTTCGAGCTCGCCGATAATCTCGAAAGCGTGGCACGCGGCGAAAAGCTGAATACAGTTCTGGCCGGCAAGCTGGCCACCCGGATTTCGGAGATCCAACTGCCGAGAAACACCATGACGGCGACCGAGAAAAACTCGTTGTCGTTCGGATATTACACCGATAAACACGTCGAGAATCAGCGGAAGCTGAACCTCCGCACCGCGATCGAGAAGTCGTCCAATGACGCCAACAAGCTGAAGGAGTTGCGCGGAACACTGGCTCCGTTCCTGCGCGATACGCTGGTGGGCTTCAATTACATTCACTACGCTCCACCTGGGGCGCAGGTGCTGCATGCGAATCCGCTGTTCGTCCGCAGCCACGACTTTATCGGGATCCTGACCGCGTCAGACCTGGAAGCAGACTGAAGTATTCGGCACCGGCTGGCCCGCCAACGCCGGCGGACGGCTGGTGGGGTCGCTCGCATCGCTGCCTTACGGCCTGGCGGAATGCGAGCAAAATTTCCTGATTCCATCGCGCGAGCAGGCGCTGATTTGGGGCGATCTGGTGCCGCAGATGATCCTGAGCGCGGTGATTCCCCGATGGTGGAACGTGACGCCGGTCCAGCTCCATTGGGTGGGCATCCATATGGCGTACGCCGAAACCTTGCTTGCCGAGAGCGTACTGGATCCAAATCGCCGCGCGGAGGTGATGACCGTCGCTCGATCGCTATGCGCCCCCGGTCCGGCTGAAGAAGTTGAGCAGGCTCTCCTGGCGGCAGGCGATCTTCGGTCCGCGCTCGAGAACGTGATGCCATCGGAGATGTATCTGCTGGCCATCGATATGTCGGCCAAGCGATCGCAATTCGCCGCTCGCCGGCTGACATCGGCCGCCAGCTGGCTCAAGAAAATCCGAAGGAACAGTGCGGTCCGGCCATTTCACACGCCTTTGGGACGCCCAAGCCGACGCTGGCGAACTCTTTTCAGCCGGAACTTCTGAATCTGCGCACGTTCCCGACATTGATGGGATATTCGAGCCGGATTCTGGCGGAAAGCTGGGAATCGAACCTGCTGTATTACGCCGCGCTTGCCGATGAAACCCATGTGCGGCCCGAGGAATTGAACGTCTTGATTCCGGCATGGACCGAGCAGACGGTCGAACGAATTTTCGCAACGCACCTGGAAGATTGGCCGGCGCTGCTGCGCTCGCTGCGCATGGTGGGGGATGAGGTGCGGTTAAAAGCTCGTAAACAGATGGTGGCCGCAGATAACTAATTTTCGGGGGAACCGCTTTGATCCGCAGATTGGCACTGATAACCGCTGTAACAGCGCTCGCTTTTGTTCAAGTGGGCGCGCAGGACCGGCCGACGTTCCGAGTCAAGGTCGACATGGTGGTGTTGAGCTTCCAGGTCACCGACAACAAGGGGCACTACGTTAACGGCCTGAAGCCTAAGGATTTCCGCATCCTCGAAGACGGCATTCCGCAGAAGCTATCGACTTTCGGCGAAGGCAGCCAACCGCCCTTGCAGATCGCGGAAGACGGCAGTATGAAGCCGGTGCCTCGATGCGAGACCGTAAAGATCGAAGGGGCGCGTACGGCAGATGCCTTCGTCGGCACCAACGTATTTGTACTGTTCGACACCAGCAACTTCATGTATCGAGGCTTCGTCTACGCCTCTGACGCCATCGCCGATTTCATCCGGGGCTTGGATCGCGCCGATTCAGTAGCGGTGTACACTTACAGCCGCAATCTGAAGCGCGACGCACCGCTGAGCCATGAACGCAACGACGCGATCTTCGGCTTGCGCAAAGCCGTGGCGGGGGACGAATCGGCGCTCTATAACTGCCTGCTGCTCACACTCCGCGACGCGGCAAAAGTCCCGGGACGCAAAGTGGTGATCGTGTTCTCGAACGGTCCCGATAACGCCAGCATGGTGGCGCCTGCGACGTCCAGGCGGTCGCCGAAGACGAAGGGATTCCGATCTACGTCATCTCGACCAACGAAGTGAACAAGGACCCGATTTCGTCGAGCGTATTCCGGCGCATATCCACTCGTACCGGGGGAAAATCCTACTTCGCCAAGACCTGGCAGAAGCAAGTGGAAGCGTTCGAAAACATTCGCGAGGATCTGGGAACTCCTACACGGTTACATATTATCCGCAGCCCAACCCGAACGAGGGTTTCCGCAAGATCACGGTCGAAGTGCTGTCGGACGCGGCGAAGAAGTATCGAGTGCAGTGCCGGCCGGGATATCGCCCGCGGGGCGGATTTTAGCCCGTTTTACTCCTCCCTAAGCGCTCTTAAGGGGTCAATTTGGGTCGATTTGCGCGCGGGCAGATAACACGCGAGCATCGCGAGTGAGGCCAGCAACAGCGGCGCGCCCACGATCAGCCGCGGGTCGTGGCGCCCCTCCATGAACCCCGGCCCCATCATCGTGGTGAGAGCCGATAGCGCCTTCGATAATGCGAAGGCGTTCGCCAGTCCCAGCAGGGACCCGATCACCACCAGTGTTCCGCCTTCCTGCATCACCAGGCGCAGCACCTGCCCCTTACGCGCCCCAAGCGCTATGCGGATGCCGATTTCTTTACGCCGCCGCGCTACCGAATACGCGGTGACGCCCGCCAATCCGATGGCCGCCAGGATCAATCCGAACGAGCCGATAGCGCCGTAGATCATCGTGGTAAGCCGCATATACGAGTTGAGTTGATCCACCTGCTGCGATAGCGTCAGCACGTTGAAAGGCACCAGGTTGGGATCGATCGCGGCCAATTCGCGGCGTACGCTCTGCATGGCATCGCCGCCGGTAGAGGAGCGAATCATGACCGTCATTCCGTTGACAGGCGGATGCGCGAAATCGCTCCTGGTCAGGGGCGCATACATCACTGGCACCACAGCACCCGCGGTCTGGCCCACGTCAACCTGGCTCATAGGCGCGGACAAGTCGGGCGTCACTCCCACTACTTCGAAGGAACTGGAAACGTCGGCGATACGCCGCCCCAGGGGGTCGCTATTGCCGAAGAAGGCCCGTGCCGCGCTTTGATTGATCACCACCGGCAGAGCTTTAACCTTGCTGGGTTCCAGGCGCTGGTCGCGCTGGTCGAACTCGCGCCCTTCGAGCAGCGTCACGCTCAAGGCATCGAAGTACCCGGCTCCAACGATGTTCTTTGCCACGCCGTTTACCACGCGATCCGGCGCGCCCGCATCGCCAGGGATGCTCATGGTGCGGACTGCGGCCAGCGGCTGGAACGGGACCGCTTCGGTCAGCACGGCGCTGCGTATTCCGGGAGCATTTTTTAAGCGGTCCGCAAGACCATCGAACAGAGCCGCGGCTTTCTCAGCGGTGTAGCCGTCGCGCACCGGATCCAGCGACATCAGGTACATGGTGTTCGAATCGAAGGCGATATCGATCTTGCTGGTGTGTTGAAATCCTATAATCAGGAATCCCGCGATCAACAACAGCGTGAGCGAGCCCGCCACCTGAAACACCATCAAAAGATTGCGCATGCCGAAGCGCCGGTGGCTTTTCATGGCCGACAGCGAACCTTCCTTCAGCGTCGACGCCAGGTCGGCCTTGGTGGTGGCAAGCGCCGGCGCCAGACCAAATCCCACACCCGCAACCAGGGAGATACAGAAGGTCAGCGCGATCACCCGCCAATCCGGCGTCAGGTCGAAACTGACGGGAAAGCCGAACGGCAGCTTGATGCGCAACATGGCGCTGGCCGCCCAAAAGGAGAATAAAACCCCGAAGGCGCCGCCCGCGAGCGCGAGCAGTACGCTTTCGGTCAGCAACTGCCGGATCAGCCGGAACCGGCTGGCTCCCACTGACAATCGGATGGCGACTTCCCGCCGCCGCGCCGTTGCGCGAGCCAGTTGCATGTTCGCCAGGTTCATGCAGGCGATCGCTAGAATCAGACCGTTCAGGGTCGCCATTAAGGAGACCACCATGGGGATCATGGGGCGCGGGATCGGCAGAAATTTCCCGCCCGGCAGCAGCGTCACGCGACGTCCTTTTGCATTGCGCGTGGGGTCGAGCGTCTCTTCATCCAAGTGCCGCGCGATGGTGTCCATGCCCGCTTCGGCCGACTTAAACGTGACGCCCGGCGCCAGGCGCAGCAGCACGGCGAAGGCTTTGGCTTCGCGCTTGTGAATCACGTCCCCCGCCAGTTCCGGCGCCATGGCCGGGGGAACCGTGGTGGGAACAAAAATCTCCGCGGGAATGAACGGCATCGCGCCGACGAAATCCTGGGGACCGATGCCAACGATGGTGGCCGTCTGGCCGTTGACGCGCAGAGTCCGCCCTACGGCGTCCGGATCCGAGTTCATACGATCGTGCCAGAAGCGGTGGCTGAGGAACACCACCGGCGTGTTTCCCGGCTTGTCCAGATCCGGGCTGAACACACGCCCCCGCGCCGCGGTTACGCCCAGGACGGAAAAGTACTCGGGAGAAACCAGGTGCCCGAAAATCCGCTCGGCTTTGAGAGTCGACGCACCTTCGAGCGACACATTGAACGGTACCGTCGGCGCAAATGCGGCACCGCCCGCGAACAGATCGTGTTGGTCGCGATAGTGCTCGAAGTAAGGATAGGAGACGCCCTGCACCATCACCAGCTTGTCAGCGTCCTGCACGCCGGGGCTGTCGCGCAGGATGAGGTTCAACAGCTCGCTGGCGGCTACCGCGGTCACTCCGATGCCCAGGCCAAGGGAAATGATTCCGACGGCCGTGAAACCGCGCGACTTCGCCAGCGTCCTGAAGGCATAAATCAGATCGCGCCGCACCTCGCTCAAATATTCCATCGGGACGCGCACCGCGATGTCCGCCACCAGGCGCATCAGTCCGGCCACGCCGTGCTGCTTCGAAATGTCTTCCACGATATCCTCCCCCAGTCGAATGACGTCGGCTCCGTAGGTGACTTTAAATTCATGCGGAAAAGCTCGCGCCAGCCAACGGTAGATTGCGAGCGCGAAATTCATTCGGTGGCCTCGATGCGCCGCAGAGCGACCACCAGCTCCTGCAACCGGTCGCTTTCAGCGTCGAGCACACGGCGCCCCAGGCGCGTCAGCCGGTAATAACGGCGGCGGGCATCGTCGAACTCGGCCGCCGGGCGCTGGCTCGATTCTTCGATCAACCCGGCTTCGATCAGCCGTTTGAGCGAGCCGTAAAGCGTCGCGGGCCATAGCCGGACCTTGCCGCCGGTCCGCTCCAGGACCTGCTGCATGATGCCGTAGCCATGCTGTTCCTCGCCGGCGAGCGACAACAGGATGTAAAACCAGTTCGTTTTCACCGGCAGGAAGGCTTCAGGCTTAGTCATCGTGAGTATATATATCAAATGGTATATATATGTGTCAAGCACAGTGGGAAACTACATTTGGGAAACCTTTATCGTGTAGAATTGCCTGAGGAGGTTTTGACGATGCTGACTCGCAGAGGATTCGCCGGTGCGGTGATTGCCGCCGGGTTCACGGAATACGCTTTCGCGCAACGCGCGGCGGTGGATTCCATGAACGTTCAGGCTCCCAAAGGAACGGTCTGGCTGAACGGGAATGAATTTCCGGAAGGTCCGCCGGCCGCGGCAGTGCAGGCGATGACGCGGGTTGTGGGAGAAGTGAACCGCTACCACTTTTCGGAGTTCGGCGGATTCTATCAGAGTGTCGCCAATCTCGAAAAACTGACTGCGGACCAGGTTCTGATCGGCGAGGGGTCCACCGAGACCCTGCACTGCGCCGTCGAGGCGTTCACGTCGGCCAAACGGCCGTTCATCTGCGCCTGGCCGACCTTCGAAGCGGGACCGGAGCTGGCCGCGGCGCAGGGTCACGCCGTCGTGAAAATCCCGTTGACGGCGAATCACACCGCCGATGTGAAGCGCATGGTGGCCGAAGCCGCCAAGGCGGGCGGGGGGATGATCTACATTTGCAACCCCAATAATCCGACCGGGAACATCACGCCGAAGGAAGACATCGCATGGGTGGTCGCGAATCTGCCGCATGACACGGTGCTGATGATGGACGAGGCCTATTTCCACTTCAACACCTCGCCCGAAACCGAGAGCGCGATGAAGTATGTAAAAGAAGGCAAGAATGTCATCGCGATGCGGACCTTCTCGAAGATCTACGGGATGGCGGGCTTGCGTGTGGGCTACGCCGCGGCGCGTCCGGAGCTGATTCAGAAAATGGCGCCGTTCCGCAACGCGGTGATCAGTGTCGTGAGCGTGCGGGGAGTCGCGGCCGCCATCGATCTGGGGCCGAAGTTCATCGGCGAGCGCCGCGAGAAGCTGACCCGTACTCGTAATGAGCTGTGCGCGTGGCTCAAATCGAAGAACCTGAACTATATCCCGTCCGAGGGAAATTTCGTGATGTTCGACGCCAAGCACGATGTCAAGGACCTGGGTCCGGCGATGCTCGCGAAGGGTGTCGCGGTTGGGCGTCTGTTCCCGGCGTATCCGCAGCATCTGCGCATCACGATCGGAACCGATGCCGAGATGGCGAAGTTCCGCACGGTCTTCAGCGAAGTCGCCAGCGCCTGAAGCGGCCGCACACAACTTGGCAGGCTCTGGTATCCTGACGGTAGAGGCCTTATCCGGCTATGAATCGTCGTTTCCAATTTGCCGTGGTCGCATCGTCGACCTGCGTTGTACTCTTGCTCTTATTCGGCGCCGTTCGCGGGCGCAGCGCTTCCGCAGACAGTCCTTATAACCACTTGGGCGTATACAGCGAAGTTCTGTCGCGCATCAAGGCCGACTACGTCGAAGAGCCGGACATGAAGGCCGTAACGGCCGGCGCCATCAATGGCATGCTGGAGTCGCTCGACCCTTATGCCAGCTATCTCAACGCCGATCAATATAAACAGTATTTGAAGTCGAAGGAGAGCCCCAAGGCCAGCGTCGGGCTGGTGCTTTCGCGCCGTTTCGGGTACCTGAGCGTGGTGGATGCGCTTCCCGGCAGCCCCGCGGCGAAGGGCGGGATGGCTACCGGAGATGTGATCGAATCGGTAAATAACGTGTCGACGCGGGATATGCCGCTGGCTTTTGCCGAAATGCTGCTCGGCGGCGACAGCGGGTCGACCCTCGAATTGAGCGTGCTGCGGGTTCGCAAATCGGAACCTCAGAAGATCACGCTGACGCGCGCGAACATCGTGTATCCGGCGGTGACCGGCAAACTGCTGACGGATCAGGGGCCGGAGCCGATCGGCGTGATCCAGACCTATTCGCTGGGGCATGGCCGCGTAGCCGAAATCGCCGCCAAGATCACAGAACTTCAGAAACAAGGTGCCAAGCGGCTGATTCTGGACCTTCGACACTGCTCGAATGGCGAGATGGAGGAAGGGATCGCGCTGGCCAACCTGTTCATGGACAAGGGTTTGATCACGTATGTCCAGGGGCAGAAGGTTAGCAAGGAAGAATCGCAAGCCGTCGCCTCCAAGGAAGTCACCAAGCTGCCGATGGCGGTGATGGTGAATCGCGGCACGGCGGGTCCCGCGGAGATCGCCGCGGCGGCTCTGATGGGCAGGCGGGCGGCTGTGGTCGGGGAGCACACCTACGGCGACGCAGCCATCCGCAAAGCAGTGACGATGGACGACGGCAGCGCGGTGATTCTGTCGGTCGCCAAATATTATTCGCCCGACGGCAAAGCGATTCAGGACACCGGAGTCACGCCGAACGTCCTCCAGGACGAAACCGTACTGGCGCCCACCGACGGGACCGATGATGACACGGACTTGACGGAGCCGCAGCCGAAGCCGGGTACGGATGAGATCATGAAGCGCGCGATCGCTACGGTTCTGAAGCAGCAGTAACCATGCCATTGTACGAGTACAAGTGCTCGACCTGCGGCAAAGTTTTCGAAATCATTCAGAGATTCTCCGATCCGCCGCTCGAAATTCACGAAGATTGCGGCGGAAAGTTAGAGCGGCTGGTGTCGGTGTCGGCACTGCAATTCAAAGGCAGCGGCTGGTACGTGAACGACTACGCTAAAGGCGGAAGCTCATCCCGATCCTCCGACGGCGGCGATAAGAAATCTGACGGCGGCGAGAGTAAGTCCGAGAAATCCTCCGAATCAAAATCGGAGTCCTCAGGTGAGTCCAAATCTTCCGAATCGAAGACCGAGTCTAAGCCCGCTGCTCCGGCGAAATCCGAGTCCTGAGCTGGACGATCTTGTTGCCATCGGGATCGTAGAGCCACGCGAAACGTCCCGCCACGTCGGTCTCCCGCTGCGGTCGAAGTATTTCGATTCGCGGTTGAAAATCGCCCCGACGGCGCGATACTCCTGCTCCGGGTTATCCAAGCCGCGTCCCGCTGAACTTTCATCCCTAGACTCAATCCCGGGATTCTATTCCGCCAAGGAAATGGAAGCTATACTGTGAAGTTGCGGAATGCCTTGCTGATCCCCGCCTACCGGCCGGGAACGGTTTTGCTCGAATTATTGGACGCCGTCGCCGGCGGTGAATTTGAATCCGTCATCGTGGTCGACGACGGCAGCGGACCGGGGTATGCCGCCATTTTCAGCCGTTTGAACGCCACGATTCTCCGGCACGAAAGCAATCAGGGCAAAGGCGCAGCGCTGCGAACCGGGATCGCGCACGTGCTGGCAAAGCATCCCGGCTGCGGCGTTGTGACCGCTGACGCCGATGGCCAGCATCATGCCGATGATATCCTCCGCGTTGCCCGCCGGTTGGAGCGGGAGCCGGATTCGCTGGTCATGGGCGCGCGCGGATTCGACGGCGCGGTTCCGGGGCGCAGCCGTACCGGAAACCGGCTGTCGAGGGCGGTGTTCCGGCTTCTGATGGGCCAGAAACTGCGCGATACCCAGACCGGATTGCGGGGCATCCCCAGCCACCTGCTGCCGCAATTGGCAGCCATGCAATCCACCGGCTACGAATTCGAGATCGACATGCTGACCGCAGCCAAGCATCTGTCGGTTTCGATTGTCGAGGAGCCCATCCGTACGATTTACGAGCCCGGCAATCGAAGCTCGCATTTCAATCCGTTTGGGGACTCCATGCGCATCGGATTCGTGCTCGCCCGCTTCACCCTGCTGTCGCTGGCAACGGCGATCCTTGACAATGTGGTGTTTTCGGCCGCGATTCATCTGGGATTCGCGGCTGGTATCGCTCAGATGGCGGCTCGGGCGATCGCGGTGCTGGTGAATTATCCACTGGCGCGGCGCGCGGTGTTTCTTTCAAAGGAGCCCCACCGGTCCACCATCTTCCGTTACTTGGGCCTGGTGGCCGCAAGCGGCCTGGTGTCCTTCCAGCTTCTAAAAGCGCTGCAAACTCACCTCGGATTGAGCGTATTTGACGCGAAGATCGCGGCCGAATCGGCACTTTTTCTGTTGAATTTCGTGATTCAGAGGGACTGGGTGTTCGTGCGCCGCAATCGCCCTCAAGCGACGGATTGGGATCAATACTACCGGCATCCCGCGCCCACCGCGCAAGTTACGCGCCGCTACACCAGCCGCGTCCTAGTCGACGCGCTGCGGCGATTTGGAGGAAACATCGGGAGCCTGGCGGAAATCGGCGGCGCCAATAGCTGCTTTCTCGATGCGATTCAAAGGGATATCCATCCGCGCGAATATCACGTGATCGATACCAATGCCTACGGTTTGTCACTGCTGCGGGACCGGAACGTGATTCCGCATCAGGAAAGCGTTCTGGCGCTGGCGCTCGACCTTCAGGCGGACGCGGTGTTCAGCATCGGACTAATCGAGCATTTCGATCGCGCGGGAACCCGGAAAGCCGTGGCGTCACATTTTTCATTGATCCGGCCGGGCGGGTGCGCCATTATTTCTTTTCCGACGCCGACGCTGCTGTACCGGGTCGCGCGATGGCTCGCTGAAGCTGCGGGCGCGTGGAAATTTCACGACGAACGTCCCTTGTCGCGTGACGAAGTGCTGGCGGCGGCGGAAGAATTCGGGATACTGGAATTTGAGAAAATCCTCTGGCCCATCGTGTTCACGCAGTGCCTGATGGTGTTCCGGAAGCATCCATGAAGCGTGCATGGATCTGGCTATTTTTGACCGCCTTAACCACGTGGGCCGGGTACGGATTCGTACATGAGCGGCTGTTCGATCAATACCTGTGGACGCCCGATGGCGAGATCCGGCTGGCGGCTTACACAGCCGTCTATTGGGCGGCCGCGGGCCTGATTCTTTGGCTTCGACCCGCATGGCTTCTGCCAGCCGCGGCGTGGTTCGTTTTCATCTATAGCGAATGGTGGTGTTGGCGATTCTTCAGCCCGTGGGCGCCGATCGCGGTGATTTACTTCTTGGGGTCATGCTACCTGCTAGGGCGAATGGTCGCACGCAGAGCCGATCTTTGGATTCAATTGCTGGTGGGGCTGTCCCTCTGGATCTTTCTCATCTCGATTGCGGTGCATTTTCCAGTGAACACCCGGCTGACGTATTTGGCAGCATTCGCCATTCCCTACGTGATTCCCAGAGCCTGGCCGCCATTGGGTCTTCCGCCGTTTCGCGGAAACGCGGGGATGGCAGTGCTGTTTTATGTATTGCTGATGCAGTGGCTGATCGCACTGAAGCCGGAAGTGAGCACGGACGGGCTGGCGATGCACCTGGCGATTCCGGAAATGGTAGCGCACAACGGCCGGTTTTTTTTCGATTTTCAGCAATACGTTTGGGCCCTGATGCCGATGGGCGGCGACTACGCGTTCACCGCGGTGTATCTGCCCGGCGGGGAGGCGGGATCGCGGCTGCTGAATTTCGCCCTGCTGTGCGTGATCGTCGCGATGGTTTACAAAGGCTCGCAGAGATGGCTGACACCGGCGAAAGCGGCGCTGGCGGCAGCGCTGTTTGCCTCGACGCCGCTGGTGCAATTAGTGACGGGATCGCTATTTGTCGAGAACGTGTGGGCGTCGCTGATCGTGGGCGCTTGCCTTGCGCTTTTATCGGGAGAAGTGGTCGCCGCAGGGATTCTTTTGGGTGCGGCTATGTCAACCAAGGTCGGGACTGCCGCGTTTCTATTACCCGCGGCAGTCTTGGGGGCGATCGCGCTGAAGAAGACCGAACATCGCCTTCGTACGACCGCGGCTGCCTGCGCATGCATGGCGGTCATCGCCGCGCCTCCGTTCGTGTATGCGTATGCGAAGACGGGAAACCCGATTTTTCCTTTCGCCAACGCGACTTTCAAATCTCCCTATTTCGATACGACGACGTCGTTGCAAGACGTCCGGTACCGCTCGCATGGCGACTGGAATCCGCTTTACCATCTGACGTTCCAGTCGAAGAATTACATTGAAGGCCAGCAGGGGGCGCTCGGGTTCCAATACTTTCTACTGCTGCCGCCGCTGTTGCTCCTGTTGTTGTTTCGGCGCGACTCGCCTCGCGCGCCGGTGCTGTTCGCGGTGACGGGAGCCGTGATCACGTTCGCGTCCTTGGCGAACCTGCGCTACTTATATCCGGCGCTTCCGTTGATCTCGATCGGCATTGCCTGGCTGATGGCGGAGTTCCCTCCGATTACGATTGCAGCGGCCGTAATCCTGGGGCTGAATGTCTGGTTCGCGCCCTCCTCCGGCTGGTATCACGGCGATTTTGCGCTCTTCAACCGCACGCAGTTCGACGAATACATGAGCATCTCCGGTCCACAGCGCAAGCTGATCGACGTGATGAACCGCAAAGCCCCCGGCGAGCCGGTTGCGTTTTTCCTGAACGACACCATCGCCGGCCTTGACGCCAAAGCCTATGGCGACACCTGGCATACCTACAAATTCTGGAGACGCCTGACCAATGCGAAGGATTCCGGCCAAATCGTCACGCTCTTTCGCGAGTATGGGATCCATTACCTGATCACTCCCATCCCTCCGGAAACCGAATATTTGCCCGTTCAGCATTTCGTTGAAGAATGGACCGCGCAGGCCGGCGCTTCATCGGGCCGATTCGAGCTGCGAATCGATTCTTCCCGGCTCCTGTGATCAAGCCGCGCGATGTCAAACCGGCCGGGACGGGCCGCTACGACGATATGGACCAGCGGATCGAATATAGTCCCGGATGGCTGCACGACGTGCAGTTCGCCTCGGCTTCGGGGGGGACCATCACCTACTCGAACCGGCCAGGCGATACCCTGCGCTTTCTCTTTGACGGAACATCGATTCGGTATGTGTATACAACTACGTTTAATCGCGGCACGGTGGAAGTGGTGATCGACCAGAAGGTTCGGGCGCGTTTGAATCTTTACTCGCCCGAAACCCGATGGCAGCAGGCCTCGGTGTTCCAGGGGCTGAACCCTGGACCGCACACGATCGAACTGCGCGTCACCGATAAGAAAGATCCGCAGTCGGCGGGCTACTTTGTCGACCTGGACCGCCTGGACGTCAACCCTTAACACTTCACCATCCGGGTAGGCGCTAGAATAGGGAAGAATGCGCTCATTTCTGCTGATGGTGACGGCCGCATCGATCGCGTTCGGCCAGAAATACACGGGACCGCGGCCTCCCAAGCCCGACGTGATCTATCTGGTCCACGCCGATAACCTGGTTCCAACCGAGATGGGCGAGGCTAAACCGGATCCGAGGAAGAATGAGATCGTGTATCAGATTCCGGGCGTCAGTTCCTCCGCGCGCACCCCGCTAGCGGAGCCGATCTTCATCATCGAGGCCGACAAGATTCAAGCGCAGAGCATCGAACTCTACAAGGTGGAGATTAAGAACGGGCATCGCGAAGTGACCATGACGCAGAGGCGTACCCGCGGCGGACCGCGGCCGGTGCGCGTGACGGTTTCGCACCTGGACGGCAAGCTTTACAAGATCGAGGCGGATGAAGCCATCGAAAATGGTCAATATGCGCTCTTACCAAATGGCTCGAACACCGTCTTTTGTTTTGAGGTTTATTGAGGAAAGGCGTTTGGCGATGAATCTTGTCGCCTGCTAGAATCAACACTTATGTTTGTTGGGCTGGAGCATACAGCCATCGCTTCGCCAAACCCGCAAGCGCTGGCGCAATGGTACGTGGATCATCTCGGTTTTCGGGTAAATTTCGAATACGACGGTAATTATTTCGTGCGGGCCTCCAACGGAACGATGCTGGAAATCATTCCTTCCGAGGGGGCGCGTGGCGAGCAGAAAATGCGCGATCCCGGCATTCGCCATTTGGCCATCGAGGTGGCGGATTTCGACGGCGCCCACGCCGCGTTACGCGCCCAAGGCGTGCAATTCGCGGGCGATCCGTACGTGAACATGGGCAACCGGCTGGTGTTCTTCACAGACTGCGATGGAAATCTGGTGCACCTGATCCAGCGGGAGCGGCCTCTTCCGTAGGGCCCGAACACAAGACAGGCGCCATTGATCGAGCAAGTCTTCCAAGTATTCCGGCATCGCGACTTCCGCCTGATGTGGATCGGCGCGTGCGTGTCGAGCATCGGCTCATGGGTGCAGATCGTGGCGCAGGCGTGGCTGGTTTACACCCTGTCGAACAGTGCTTTTTACCTGGGTCTCGATTCATTCCTGGGGCAGGCGCCCATCATTTTATTCTCGCTGGTGGGCGGCGTCATCGCGGACCGGCGCGACCGCCGGAAGATGCTGCTGGTATCGCAGTATATCCAGATGTCTTGCGCGCTGGTGCTGACGGCGCTGTTTTACTTCCACTTGATTCACGTCTGGCACATTCTGTGCTTGTCCTTCGTCTCGGGAATCGGGCAAAGCTTCGGCGGACCAGCTTATTCCGCGCTGCTGCCGACGCTGGTGGGAAAAGAAGATTATCCGAAAGCGATTGCCTGGAACTCGATCCAGTTCAATCTGGCGAGGGTCATCGGCCCGACCATCGCGGGCCTCACCCTGGCGAAACTGGACGCGACCTGGTGCTTCGGACTCAACGCGATCTCGTTCATCGCGGTCATCATTTCCCTGTACGTGATCCAGGTCAAGTTCATCCCGGCGCGATCGACCGAGCCGATCCTGCAAAGCATGAAATCCGGCATTGCGTTCATTCGCACCAAGCCCGCACTCGATTCGCTGATCGTGCTGGCGTTTTCGATGACATTGTTCGGATTCCAGTTATTGCCCTTCCTGCCGGTCTTCGCGCGGGAAATTTTCCATGGGGATGCCAAGACCTATACCCAGCTATTGGTGTGTTCGGGATCGGGCTCGGTGTGCGGAGCGCTGGTGGTGGCTGCGATGGGGAAAACCAAGCGGCAGGGCCGCACGGCGCTGCTCATGCTGATCCTGTTAGGCGGATTTATTCTGGGATTCTCACTATCCCGCACGCTGTGGATTTCTTCGATATTGATCTTCCTGGGCGGCGCGGCGCTGATCACGGTATTCGCCATGATCCAGTCGCTAGTGCAGGCCAACACCGGAGACGCCATGATGGGGCGTGTAATGAGCGTTTACAACGTCGCGTTCCGCGGAGGCATGCCGATCGGCAATCTGATCGTCGGCCTGGCTGATTCCTGTATTTACGGTGTCAATGACGATGGCAGGGTCGGGAGCGATATTGGCCCTGCTGGGCATTTACTTTCTCGTGATCCACCGGCGAATCTCCCAGTTAGCGTAGTAGCGTCGCATGCATAGGAGCATGGGGCGGCTGGCAATACTCGTTGTCTTGGCCACACGCTGCTGGGCGTCCGACTGGATTCGCGTGGCTTCGCCCGATGTAGAAGTCCTGACCGACGCGGGTGAGAGAACCGGCCGCCGCTTGCATTCTCGCTTCGAGCAGATTCACGACGTTTTCCTGAAAGGCCTGCTGCCGGGCGTCGGCGGCCGAACCTGGCCGGTTCGCGCTTTTGCATTTGCCTCCCTCGACGAGTTCGATTCTTATCGTGATGCGCGACGGGTGGACGGCTTTTACACCAACGGGGCAGAGCGAGGATATATTGCGCTGTACGCGGGCGGCGATGCGTCGCGAGTCGCATTTCATGAGTACGTGCACCTGGTGCTGAATCATTCGGCGGTCAGGCTGCCCCTATGGTTTGAAGAAGGGACGGCCGAGTTTTATTCGACGCTCGAGATCGACGCGTCGCAGCTGCGCGTGGGCCTTCCCATCGACTCGCATGTAAACCTGCTTTCCGGCGTGCGATGGCTGACGGCAGCGGAGCTGGCCGCCGTAAATACCGAATCGTCCCATTATCGTGAGAGCGAGCGCGCTGGAATTTTCTACGCGGAGAGCTGGGCGCTGGTCCATATGCTGAATCAATCGCCCGCGTGGCGCGAGGGGATGCGCCGGTTCTTCCAATTGCTGGGCGAAGAGCGACCGCCGGATGAGGCGTTTCGCGTGGCGTTTCAAAGACCGATGAAGGATGCGCTGGCGGAGCTTCCGGCTTATCTGCGGTCAATGAGAAGCGCGGTGCTGAAGGCGACCATCGAATCGCCTTCGAAGCCGCAAGTCACGGCCCTGACCCGAGTGGACGCAGCCCTGGAGCGGGGGGATCTCGCGCTTACGGTCCATCGCGCCCTGCTGGCGAGATCTCTGCTTGAAAAACTTCCTGAATCGCCTGAAGCGTTGGCCGGACTTGCGCGGGTGGAAATCTCCCAAGGACATCTTAAGGAAGCCCGCCAGGGGTTTGAGCGGGCGATCGGGCTCGGCAGCCGGGACGCGACCATGTACTTCGAGTACGCGATGCTGGAACGGGACTCCGAGGCCGCGCCGCAGCGGGTCCGCGCCCTACTGGAGAAATCGGCCGTCATGAATCCAGACCTGGCCGACGCGCAGTATCTGCTGGGCGTCGAAAAGACCGACGAGGGCAGTTATCCCGCCGCTATCGACCATCTTCGCCAGGCGGTTCGTGTCCTGCCGCGCAGATCGGATTACTGGCATGCCTTGGCCTATGCTCAGTCGAAGCAAGGGGATCGGGAAAACGCGTTGCAGTCGGCGCGAAGAGCGGTGGCGACTTCGGAAACCGAAGCGCAGATGCAAAATGCAGAGGCCATGGTGTTGCTAGCGGAAAGTGAGGCGCCTCAACCCGTCGCTAAGGGTCCCGCCGTAATCACACCGCCGTCGTGGCAGAACAGAAAAGGGGACGCGAGCCTGGAGGGGACATTGACTCAGGTGGACTGCGACGGCGCGTCGGCGCGATTACACATCTTACCTGAGCGCGGGAACGAGATCATCGTCGAGGTTCATCATCCCGGCGAAGTCGAACTGGTGAACGCGCCTCAGTCGAATTATCAATTTTCCTGTGGCGCGCAACGGCTGTACGTCGTCATCGGATACGTGGCCGCTGACCGCGAAGTCACACGCATCGAGTTTCGACATTAAAACATCCTGGTATAATCGCGATTATTCATGGGTGTACTTAATCGTGTATGGAAAGCGGTTAAGCCTCCACCGGCAGTTCATGCCGGGGATGCCGCGCGCAAGAAAATGACGCGCCAACAGAAGCGGCTACTGACGCTTGCGGTGTCGGTAGTAATGCTCGCCGGCGCGGGCTCGGGCATCTCCATTTTTATGGCAGGCTCCGAGCAGCGAGCCGACCGGGAATACCGGGCGGCGATGAAGCTAACCGGACCCGGGAAATATCAGGAAGCCATTGTGCATTTCACGCGAGCGCTCGAAATCTCTCCGCGGCTGGTGGATGCTTCTCTCGAACGAGGCATTGCTTACGCGCATTTAAATGAAAATGACCTGGCTGTAGCTGACTTCACACAGGTGATCGAGCTGAGTCCAGGCATGGCTCAGGCCTACAGCGTCCGAGGATCCATTTACCGGCAACGCGGCGATTTTGAGCATGCCCTGGAAGATTTCACGAAATCGCTGGACCTCGAACCCAACCAGGACGCGTATTATGAACGGGGCGAGACTTACGAATCGCTGAACCAGCATCAAAAGGCCATCGACGATTACGACCGTGCCATCGCCCTCATGCGCGACGCGCCCAACGTATACCGGTCGCGGGCGCTCGCCAAACGCAACCTTGGCGACACGGCGGGCTACGAGTCCGATCGCGACCTAGCCCGGAGCTTAGAACGTCGCAGATAAAACCATGTTTGTTCCTCTCACACCTTTGCGGTGCCTGCACCGCGCAGTCGATTTATTCGGGAAAAAGATCGGCGTCGTTTCGGGCGAGCGCCAGTTCACTTACGCACAAGTAGGCGAGCGTGCGGAGAAACTGGCCACCGCCTTGCCGAAATACGGCGTAGCCCCTGGCGATCGAGTCGCATATCTAAGCTTCAATAATCATCAGTTGATTGAAGGATATTACGGGGTGGTGCAAGCCCGCGGAATCGTTATGCCGCTGAACGTGCGGCTATCGGAAACTGAGCTGACGAACATCCTCTGTCATTCGGGCGCGAAGATTCTGATGTTTGAAAACGACTTCGCGCCGATGATCGCAAAGCTGCGCCGGAGCTGTCCCGCGGTGGAACGCTGGGTCTCTCTCGACGATAAGATTCCAGAGGCGGATCTATGTTATGAGGAGCTGATCGACCAGGGGCACGCCGAGCGCGCCGACATTTTCTCCTATGACGAATCCGCCATCGCGGAGCTGTTTTACACCAGCGGCAGCACGGGGACACCGAAAGGCGTCACGCTGGCGCATCGGACGCTATATGTGCACGCTCTCGATATCGCGTGTCTCTATAAGAACATCGAAACCATGGTGGACCTGCATACGATTCCCATGTTCCACGCGAACGGATGGGGGCGTCCGCAGGCGTCCACCTTGCATGGAATCAAACAGGTGATGGTTCGCCGCTTCGAACCGACCTTTGTGTTTCAGTTGATTCAGGAACATAAAGCTACGGATATGTGCCTGGTCCCGACCATGGCCAACGCGCTGATCAATGCTCCTGACCGTACCCAGTACGATTTATCGAGCATGCAGCGCGTGATGATCGGGGGGCGGCCTCATCCCCCGAATTGGCGGATCGGGTCGAAAAAGCCATTCCAAGCTGCGAGTGCATCGCCGGCTACGGGTTGACCGAAACGGCGCCTGTGCTCACGTCCTCCAGATCGAAGGGGTTGCATTACGATTCCCATGCTGAACGTCTGCGCCGCGAGTCCATGGCCGGATGGCCGGTTCCCGGCGTGACCGTGCGAGTAGTGGATTATGACATGCAAGACGTGCCGAAAGATATGAAGAGCATCGGCGAAGTGATCGCCATGGGCGATCATGTGATGGAAGGCTACTACAAGGAGCCCGAGGCGACCTCCGCCGTCATGACCGGCCCCTGGTTCCACACCGGCGACATGGCCGTGTGGGACGACGAAGGGTATATTCACATCGTCGATCGTAAGAAAGAGATCATCATTTCCGGTGGCGAGAATATTTCTTCGCTCGAAGTGGAACGGGAAATCTTCGCGCACCCGGCCGTTTTCGAATGCGCCGTGGTGGCAGCTCCCAGCGATCAATGGGGCGAAGTCCCGGCCGCGATCGTCGTGCTGAAGCCGGGTGCTTCGCTTGACAAGGAAGAACTGATCGCGTTTCTGCAACAACGCCTTGGAAAATTCAAACTGCCGCGGGTGATAGAATTTTCCACCGATCCGCTCCCCAAAACCGGTACCGGCAAGATCCGCAAAATGGTCCTCAAGGAGAGATTCTGGGCCGGTAAAGAAAAACGCGTCCAGGGTTGATGTATTTCGTCGCCGCTTCACCCGACCTGATCGCCGACTTATATGAAGCCGGAACCGTAGGCATCATCGAGCACGATGGCTGGGTCCAGGCTTTCTTCGACGATCGCGACGTGGCCGCCCGCTTCGGGGATCCGGTTGCCGCCGAGCCGATCGACTGGGTCCAACGGAACTACGACGCTTGGCCGCCGCTGCTGGTCGGCGAAAGATTTTTTGTCGTCGCTCCGTGGCGCTCCGATCCGACGCCCGCCGGCCGCCTTCGCCTGGAGCTCGATCCGGGTATGCAGTGCGGAACGGGCCAGCATCCCTGCACGCAGTTATGCCTTGAAGCGATGGAACACATCGTGCGGCCACGCGATTCGGTGCTCGACGTAGGATGCGGCTCGGGGATTCTCTCGATCGCGGCGAAGCTTTTAGGGGCGGGTCGTGTCATCGCGTGTGACATCGATCCGGACGCCGCGAAGCTAGTGCCTTTCTTCAATGGCAGCGTCGATGCAGTACAGTCGGATTCGTTCGATGTGGTGGTGGCGAACATCAACCAAACCGTGATCGAGGAGTTGCGGCCCGAGTTCGAACGAGTGGCACGCAAGCGTATTCTGTCGGGATTTCAAGACGATTCCGGCCAATGGACCTGCGTGGTCTTCTAAGGCGCCTTATTCGTCGACAACGGCGCGAATGGTTTCCGGGGCATTTCCTTCCAAACGGTTGTTGACGAAAATATAAGCCGCCCGCCGCTCCTCTCGCATGCGCCTGATCAGCGCCCGCAAAGCTTCGCGCGCCTCGGGATTTTCATCTCGAATTTGATCGTAGGGAGTGAACGCGGCAACCGCATCCTCATAAGCGCGCCCCGGCCGGAGAAGCGCGCGCACCACGGTGAAATCGGCGGTGAACGCGTTGCTCATTGCCATCTGTTCGTGCAGGGGGGGCATGCGGTTCCATGAATTGAATACGTGCGCGACGCCGTGGGCGCGCAAGGCGATCGAAATACCGCGGCGCGAGGTATTCGCGATTGCGGACCTCCACTGCATATCGAAACGATCCGGGCAGCGCCGTCAGGAATGCATCCAGACGATCGATAAACTCAAGCGGAGAAGTTGAGCGAGTGCCGAACTCGAAAATCAGTGTCGCAATGCGAGCAGAATAGGGCGCCAGCACTTCCAGGAATAGCGCGCTCAACACATCGGCATTCAGATAGGAGTCATTTTGCAATCCGGCGCGCGGTCCGTAACGAGCGTGCTTCGGAAAAATCTCGCAAGTGACCTCCTCGGGCACTTTCAGCGCGAACTGCAGCGATGGCGGAGCCGACGTGAACAGTTTCTGCCAGAACTCGGGGGTCGGGAACTGATAGAACGAGAAATCGCCGCAAACCGCCGGAAATGTTTCGGCGTATTCCGCCAGGCATTCGGCCTCAAACCGCTTCTTCGAAATTCGGCCGCGCGTCAGATAGCGCTCGTGTGTATAAATCTGATCGAGCCAGCCTTCGTATTTCCAGGAGCTGGTTCCGATCAGGATGTTTTCTTCTGCGAGCTTTCGCAAGCGCACCGCCAAGGCGGCGCGATCGAATGACGGCGGCGGATCGAAAAGCGGCAACGTCACCAGGCGTGGGCGGAGCGGTTATAAAACGGATCCGCGCCCGCCTCAATCACCCCGCTCGGCAAAACCTTGATCGCGACCGGAGCCGCGCCGTTATTCCAGCGCGATTCCGTGCTGATGTGGTGGCCTCGCTCGGCTAGATCGGCGACGGTGGCTGGCGGAATCCGTTCATCCAGAATCAGATCGCCACGATTCCAGGCGTGGTTGTCGAAGCTCGAAATCAGGTGGCGCGTCTGAAATCGGGGAGCCTCCACGGCATTTTGCGGGTTCAGATTAAACTCGGCCACGTCGAAGAAGATCTGGATCAGCGCCTGATCCTGATTGTCGCCGCCAGGAGTGGAAAGCGCCATATAAGGACGCCCGTCCGCATAGGTAACCATCGTCGGGCTCAGCGTGACCCGCGGCCGTTTGCCGCCAGCCAATTCATTCGGATTACCGGGAACCAGCACGAAACTCTGCGCGCGCTCCGTCAGCGGAATACCGGTATCGCCCGCGATCACGCTCGGCAGCCATGCGCCCGACGGGGTCGCCGAAAACACCATTCCATCCTTATCGATCGCGTCCACGCAAGTGGTATCGTGCGCCATCAGCTCATCGTCGATCTTTATATGGGTGCCTCCGACTCTCGCGAGGGGTGCTTGCCGATCTTGCCGTTGATCTTCCCGGGCAGAAAATCCTGCGAAGCCTTCTCGGTGATCTGGCGGCGCCGCTCATTTCCGTATTCTTTCGACAGCAAAACCTCGGTCGGAATTGTGCTGAACTTGGGATCGCCGTAGTACGTGTCGCGATCGGCGTAAGCCAGCTTCAACGCTTCCGCGAGCCGATGGATATACTCGGCGGAATTCAGCGGCGCGCGAGAATCGAAGCCTTCCATGATGTTCAGCGTCTCGATCATCGCGGGACCCTGGCTCCAGAACCCCGGCTTGTATACCTTATATCCGCGATAAGTCGTCGAGACCGGTTCTTCCAGCTCCAGCTTGAACGCGGCCATGTCCTCATAACGAAGCAGGCCGCCGTTGGCTTTCATGAACGCGTCGATCTTGTGCGCCACCTCGCCGCGATAAAAGTAATCGCGGACTGCATCAATGGCGGCCTGGCGGCTCTTACCCTCCGACAGCGCCTTCTTCTCGGCCTCGGCCATGCCGCGCAACGTCTTGCGCGAGATCCGGCTGGCGAAAAATCTCGCCGACCCGCGGAATCTGGCCGTTGGCCATGAAATGAGCCTTGGAGCTCGGCCACAAATCGAAGAAACGGCGGCTGGCGGCGATGCTCTGGCGCGCATTTCATCGATGGCGAAGCCATCCGCGAGCTCGATCGCCGGCGCGATCACTTCATTGAACGACTTTGTACCGAACTCGCGCAACGCGAGCAACCCCGCGTCCACCATGCCCGGAACCAGCGCCGGCATGATTCCGGCCACCGGAATAATTCCTTTCAAGCCGCCTGGATCCGTTTCCAGAATTTCACCGGCCCTCAACGGACGATTTCGAAACATCTCACCCGTCGCCAGCTTCGGCATCGTGCCCACGCCAGCGATCGAATAAACCTTGCCGGTCTTGGTGCGAATCAGGATCGGCGCTTCGCCGCCCATTCCGAAATGCGAAAGCTCGGTCACCGATGCCGAAAACATTGCGGTAACACCGGCATCCACGGCGTTGCCGCCCCTATAGTAAATCCGCATGCCGGCCTCGGTTGCGTATTCGCTGCCGGCGGCGATCGCCCCATGGGTACCGCGCACAGCTTGGCGCATCGGGTGGTCCCACTCCCGGCGCGATTGAGCGCTTGAAAAACTGATCAAAATGAGAACGCTGAGGAACTTCTTTGGCATGATATTGACTCGGAGGTCGACGCCATTATTATAATAGGTTCGCGAGAATAGGTTGCGTGGACAAGGCTCCGGACCGCGAACCCAAAAGTGACGACCAGCCAATGCTTTACTGCCCGGTCTGCAGCCGCCGTCTGACCGAACGCAAATGCAAACTATTCTGCGAGCAATGCGGTTATTACATGAGCTGCTCGGACTACTATTAAATAATGAGTGAACTCGCAGATCTCTTAGAACGATTTCGCCGCGGCGCGGAGCTGCTGGCCATGGCAACCACCGGCGCGGCCGGCTCCGAGCTCGATTTCAAGCCCGAAGGTAAGTGGAGCGTGCGCCAAATCGTCTGCCATCTATCGGATGCGGAAGCCGTAGGAGTGATGCGGTTCCGTCAGTTGGTCGCCGAGGAAAATCCGACCATGCTGGCGTGGGATCAGGAGGCTTGGGCGCACAAGCTCGACTACGAAAGGCGCAAAATTTCGCAAGCTTTGGAGATTTTCAGGGTACTGCGGTTCTCGAATTACGAGCTGCTGAAAGACCTTCCCGAATCGGCGTTCGACCGTTCCGGCACCCATACGACGCGCGGACCCATGAGCCTGATGACAATGGTGAAACTCTACGCCGAACACGTCGAGAAGCATGTGCAGCAATTGCGAGGGGTCCGCGCCGCCTATAAAGAACATCGCGCGCAAGCCGCTAAGCCCGCACCATAGCCGTTTCCGTGATAATATCCAGCCTATGAAGCAACGTATTCTGTTTGCGGTATTCTTGGCTACCGGTTTGGTTCGAGCGGACGAATCCACCCAGCGCGCTATTCAACTCCCCGACATCCTGGCCTGGAAGCACATCCAGACTCCCCTTGTTTCTAATGACGGCGGATGGTTCGCATACAAATTGGTCCCCGGCGAAGGCAATTCAGAAGTCGTCCTGCGTAACTTGAAAGACGGCAAGGAACAACATTTCGCCATCGGCGAGATTCCCCCTCCTGACGCCAACGGCGGCGGTGGCGGACGCGGAGGAGCCCAAGCGCCCCCGCGCGATCTGGCCATTTCGGAAGACGGAAAATGGGCTGCGTTCCTGGTCTATCCCACGGCGAAAGAAGCCCACTCGCTGCGAAAGCAGAAGAAGCCGGTCCAGAGCAAGCTGACGCTGATCGAGCTCGCCACTGGTGACAAGAAAGAGTTCGATAAGGTGCGCCGCTTCGCATTTTCGGGTGAACGGTCGAACTCGATCGCGATCCATCGCTATGCGCCGGCCCCGGCCACCCCGGCTGGCGCGGCTCCTGCAACGCCCGCAACACCGGGCCGAGATGCGGAAGATCGCATGCAGGGCTCCGATTTGATCGTCTACGATCTCGCGAAAGCCTCCGAAATGAACGTCGGCAACGTCTCCGATTTTTCGTTCGATAAGAAAGGCGACTGGCTCGCGTGGCTGATCGACGCGCAAGATAAAGAGGGCAACGGCATCCAGGCCCGCAACATGGCCACCGGCGCCGTGATCGGTCTGGATAGTTCTAAGTCGACCTACAAAGGTGTTACGTGGACTGAAAAAGGCGATGCTCTCGCCACCCTCCGCGGCGTCGACGACAAGGCATGGGAAGGCAAGCTGTACACCTTAGTGGCATTCCGGAATTTTTCGGCGAGCGCGCCGGAGAAGGTGGTGTTCGATCCCGCCAAGGACAAGGCCCTGCCGGACGGCATGACCATCAGCCCTAACCGGAATCCCTACTGGATGCAGGATCTATCCGCCGTCGCTTTCGGAGTCCACGAATTGCACCCGAAGACTAAAGACGATAAGGACGATTCCCCTCGCGCCGGACGCAACAACGCCGATGATGAGCCCGATAAGCCCGACATGGTCATCTGGAACTGGAAGGATAAGCGCCTTCCTCCCATGCAGCAGGTGCAGGAGAATCAGGATCGCAACTTCAGCTTCCTATGCATTTATCGGCCCGCGGAAAAGAAATTCCTGCGCCTGGCCGATGACGATCTGCGTCAGGTCACCGCCAACGCCGACTACAAATACGCGATGGGCACCGACAACCGCAGTTATGAGCTGGAAGGCAATCTCGACGGGAAACGTTTCGAAGACGTCTACGCCGTGAATCTAAAGACCGGTGAGCGCAAGCTCGCGTTGAAGCAAGCCCGCTGGGTGCAGGGCGAATCGCCTGATGGAACCCACGTCCTTTACTACAACGACGGAGTCTACTACACTTTCGATCTCGCCAACGGCCAGTCGTATAACATCAGCAAGCAGATCCCGGCGAACTTCATCGACACCGACGACGATCACAATGTCGCGAAGCCGCCGCATCGGCCGATCGGCTGGGCCAGCGATTCGAGCGCGGTCCTGCTCTCCGATGGCTGGGATATTTGGAAGGCCCCGGTACACGGCGGTACCGGCGTCAATCTCACTGGAAACGGCAAGACCGACAAGATCCGGTATCGCGTTCGTTACCGCCTGGATCTGGACGAAAAAGGCATCGATCTGGCGCAGCCGATCTATGTCGGCGCCTACGGCGAGTGGACCAAGAAGGGTGGCATCGGCGTGATTGAACCCGGTATGGCAGGCATCCACATGCTGCATTGGGATGACGCGCATTACCAGACCGTCCTCAAAGCCAAGCACGCCGATGTGTATCTCTATACTCGCGAAACCACGCAGGATTTTCCAAATTTCTACATGGCCAGCGCCAAGCTCGATGGCGGCCAGCGCGTCACCGACGCGAATCCGCAGCAGAAGGATTTCCTATGGTCGAAAGGCGTGAGGATCGTCGACTATACCAGCGATAAGGGCGACAAGCTGCAAGGCGCGTTGTATCTGCCGGCGAATTATCAGCCCGGCAAGACCTATCCGACCATCGTTTACATTTACGAGAAGCTGTCGCAGGGCGCAAATACTTATTCCGTCCCGTCTTTTAACGGATTCAACACGGCCGTCTACACCAGCAACGGCTACGCCGTCCTGACCCCGGATATCGTCTATAAAGTGAATGACCCCGGCATGTCGGCCGTCTGGTGCATTCTGCCCGGCCTGAAGGCCGCGATCGCGACCGGAGTGGTCGACGCCAAGCGCGTCGCGCTCCACGGCCATTCATGGGGAGGCTATCAGACCGCCTTCATGGTGACGCAGACCAATGCGTTTCACGCAGCGATTGCGGGAGCCCCGCTGACCGACATGATCGCGATGTACAACGCGATTTACTGGAATACCGGCGGCACCAATCAGCCGACCTTCGAAGCCAGCCAGGGCCGCTTCTACGGCGGGCCGTGGGATAATCTCGAATCCTATCAGCGCAATTCGCCGGTCTATCACGCGAAGAACGTCACCACGCCGCTGATCATCCTGCACAACGATAAGGATGGCGCGGTCGACTGGACCCAGGGCATCGAGTATTACAACACCCTTCGAAGACAGGGCAAGCAAGTGGTCATGCTCCAGTACAAGGGAGAAAACCACGGTCTCCGCAAGCCCGAAAACATGAAGGACTACACCATGCGCATGAAGGAATTCTTCGATTATGAGCTAATGGATCGCCAGCCGCCGAAGTGGTGGACCGAAGGCGTGCCGTTGCTCAAAATGCGGGATCACATCGATGAGCGTGTGAAGCAGATGACCAAGGCTCCCGTGCCGGCCGCGACAGGTACCGGCCCCGGCCAGCAGCAATAGCACGCGTTACTCGTATCTCAAAGCTTCAACCGGATCCAGGCTCGCTGCCTTACTGGCGGGCCAAATCCCGAAGAATAGCCCGATTCCGACCGATACCACGATTCCCAGGCCCGCGGCCCACAATGGGACCATCGTGGGTAAGCTGGGAAACGCCAAGTGCGCCCCGAGCGACACCAGCCATCCAAACAGCATCCCTAGCAGACCGCCGAGTCCCGTCAGGACTACAGCTTCCGTCAGAAACTGCGCGATGATATCGCTACGCCGCGCGCCGATCGCTTTTCTGACTCCGATCTCGCGGGTCCTTTCGGTAACCGACACGAGCATGATGTTCATGACGCCAATGCCGCCCACCAGCAGTCCGATCGAGCTCAGAACCACCATTACCAGCGTCACCATGGACGTTACGGATCGAAAATCCTCCACCATCTGGTCCGCGGTCGAGACGAAAAAATTATCAGGCGCATCCAGCGGCACGTGACGCTGCTGCCTTAGCACCGCGCGCATTTCGTCGATCGCCGCCGGCAGTTTGCCGTCCTGTGCTTTGACGATGAGCATGTTTTCCCGTTCCGATGGAAACAGCTTGTGCATGGTGAAGTACGGCAACAAAATGCGATTGTCATCCTGCCCCGGAATCGAGTTCGCGGACCGGTTCATCACCCCGATCACTTCCACTTCCGCTCCCGCCACGGCGATCTTTTTCCCAATCGGATCTTCCACGCCGAACAAAGCCTTGTAGACGTCCTCGCCGATCACGGCGACCGGCAAGTGATGCCGATTCTCGGTGTCGGTAAAGAAACGACCGAACTTCATATCGGCTTGGCCGCTATTCGTGTAGGATTCGTCGGTTCCGCCGATCTGCGGCCCCAGGTAGTCGTTGCCCTTGTAGCGCACCCGCCCAAAAAAGCTCGGGAACAGAAACGGACTCACATGTTCGACTGACGGACACCGCTCTCCGATCGCGACGGCATCGTCATACGTCAGCGGCTTCCGGTTCCTTTCCTCCGCCGTCCGTCCACCGAAGCTCGGACCCATGCGCATCTTGAACACGATCGCGGTATTGGTTCCGAAACTGCGAATCACCCCCGTGACCGCGCCGTCGAGTCCAGCCAGAATCGACCCGACCGAAATAATCGTGCCCGTGCCGATGATCACCCCCAGCACCGTGAGAAACGACCGGACCTTGTTCTCCCGCAGCGTCGCCAACGCCAGCCCGATGACTGAAATCAGTAGCTTCATGATGTCTCCGATCTCAGTGCGACAATCGGGTCCAGCCGCGCCGCTCGTCGAGCCGGATAAATTCCAAAGAAAAGCCCCACTGCCGCCGAAAGCGTCACGCCCAGAATCACCGCATTCAGCGGAAGCACCATCGGGACCGGCGTGAAGTTGCGGACGATCAGCGCGATCACCCAAGCAATGGTCACTCCGCTAAGTCCGCCCAGAAAAGCCAGCATGCAAGACTCCACCAGGAACTGATTCAGAATGTCCTGCCGTCGCGCTCCTACAGATTTTCTAACACCGATTTCGCGCGTCCGTTCGCTGACCACCGCCAGCATGATGTTCATGATCACGACTCCGCCCACCACCATGAAAACGCTGACCACCCCGACCGCGGCTGCCGCGATGGCGCCGGTCAACTGGTCCCACGCCGAAACCAGCGTGTCCGACGACAAGATCGCAAAAGTGTCGTCCTGCTGCGGACGCAAATGCCGGAAGGGAGCGTATCAGCGCACGCACTTCGTCTTCCGCCTGCTCGAGCTGGTTGCGATCGATCGCCTGAAAATTGTAGCTGATCCCCTGTTGCGCGCCGTAAGTCTTGAAGTAGGTCTTGATCCGGAATCCCGATGTAATTGTCCTGCGACTGCCCGAACAGCGATCCCTTTGCCTTCCCCCACGCCGATCACTTCATAGGGCCGCCCGTCGATTTGAATCGTTTTTCCCAACGGATCCGTAGTCGCGAAAAACCGTCTTTGAAATCCGCGCCCAGGAACGCCACCGACATGTGCTTCTCGTCTTCCGTCTCGGCGTAAATCCGGCCGGCCTCCACTTGCGTATTGGACATCGCCAGCGTATTCGCGGTGCCGCCCATCAGCGCGACGCCGTCGACCAGATCGCCTTTGTAGGTAACCTTCGCGCCCCGCTGGACGAAGATCCCCGCTTCGCGAACCATCGTCGCGTGCTCCTTGACGAACGCGTATTCCTCGCGGCTCAACTGTGGATTCTTCCGTATCGCTTCCAGAAATTTCTTGGGATCCCGCGCCCCCACGAACGCCACCCGCACCACGCGGAACCCGTCATTGCCCATGGTGGAGGCGGTGTTCGCAATAAACACGTCCATCCCGTGGATCACCGACATCACCGCGATCAGCGTCGTCGTCGAGAGAATGATTCCGAGCAGCGTCAGGAAACTTCGCAGCTTGCTCGAACGCAAGGAGTCGAAAGCCACCGACGCGGCTTCAATGAAAGAAGCTTGAGATTTCACCTGTACTTCTAGGATACGAGACCGGCGGGCATTTTGTTCCGGATCTGTTCCAGCCACTCAAGGACCACGCCATCCAGCCAGAATCGCGGCCGCCTCCGCGCAATGAAACCCAGGTGCCCGCCATGATCCACCGCGATCAGGCGCAAGTATGGATTCTGCTTGAACGCAGGATGTTGATAACACGAAAACGGGACCAGGGGGTCGTCCTTCGCGGTAATCACCAGCGTCGGGACGCGAATCTTTTCGAGAAACTGATTCGAAGACTGCGTGCGGTAATAATTATCCGCCGTCCCGAACCCGAACAGCCGGGCCGTGTAGTAGTCGTCAAAATCGTAGATCGTACGGACCTTTTCGAGCTCCTCGATCGAATACATCTCGGGCGCCTGACGGTGCCGCGTCCGAATTTTATCCTTCAGTCGCGACAGAAACCGCTGCGCGTATACAAAGTTTTCTCGCTTCCCCAGGGCCGTGGCGCAGGACGCCAAGTCGATCGGCGTGGATACCGCGCACACTCCCGCCAATAATTCCTGGCCCGCGTCCCCCAGCTCCCCAGCCAGCTTCAGCGAAACATTACCCCCCAGCGAAAATCCCGCCAGAAATATCGGACACTTCGCCACGCGCTTCCGTTCCCGCAAAATGAAAAGCACGTCGCTGGTCTGTCCCGAATGATAATTCGACAGCGCCAGCGCTTCGGTTCCCCCGCAGCTCCTCAGATTCACCCGGTGCGTCGCGTACCCGGCCTCAAGCGCGGCGTAGGACATACTGCGCGCGTATCCCGCTTCGCTCGAGCCTTCCAGGCCGTGGACCAGAACCAACTCGCCCACCGGCTCGCCTTCAGGCTGTTGGGAATCCGCGCAAACCTGGACCCCAAGCTCCGTTCGATAGGTAGTGCGACGGACCGGCCACCGCCCTGCGCTCTTCGGCCGCGACCAGAAATTCCCCGCCATGGTCGACAGGTGGGGATTCTTGAAAAACGGATCGAAAGGTTGCGTCACAGGTATCGTTTCATCCCCAGGTGGGTCGCTTCGAAGCCCAGCCGCCGGTAGAACCTCTGCGCGTCGACGCGAGCAACGTTAGTGGTCAACTGCACCAGGTAGCACCCGCGTTCGCGCGCCCGCTGTATAGCCCACTCCATCATTTTCGTCCCAATGCTTAGATTGCGAACATCCTCGCGGACTCTCACACTCTCCACCAGCCCGCGCCACCCGCTTTTCAGCCCGGGAATGAAGGTAAGCTGAAGCGTGCCCGCCACCACATCCCCCAACATCGCGACCACCAGCTCATTGTCGGGATGCACGGCAATCTCCTCGAAATCCTTGAAGTAATCCTCGCGCGTACGCACCGCCGCCGGCACCATGGAATCGCGCGAGATCATTCGAACGATCTCATCCAACTCCGCCAAAGTCGCCAGGCGAATGTTTAGCTGATCCATATCACACCGGGAGGTCAATCTCTACTAGCAGTCCCGGCAAGGCGTTGGCCGCCGTCAGCGTTCCCTGGTGCAGCTCCACAGCGCGGCGCGCGATCGACAATCCCAGTCCGACTCCGCCGCTGCTGCGATTTCGATCCGCCTCCACTCGATAGAAGGGATCGAACAGACGCGCCAGCGCCGTTTCAGGAACACCGGGACCGTAATCGCGCACGCGGATATGCGCGACTCCGCCGCCGTTTTCGAGAGTCACTTCCACATTGGACCCCGCCGGCGCGTAACGAATTGCATTCCGAACCACATTTTCAATCGCTCGCCTGAGAAGTTCGCCGTCGCCGTCGACGAAAATCTGCGCCTCCTGGTGGAACGTCAGGCCACAACCCCGAGCCTCTGCCTCAATCAAGCAAACCTCCACTAGTCCGCTCACCACCTGATCCAGCCGCACCGGCTTCATCTTCCGCGACGAAGGGTCGTTCTCAAGGCGGGTTACTTCGAGCATATGCGTGATCAGTTCATTCAATCGATCGGCTTCCTTCTGGATACGATCCAGGGGACCGGGCGCGTCCGCCGATCGCGCCAGTTCGATTGCGACGCTCAATCGCGCCAGCGGGCTTCGCAGCTCGTGCGAAACATCCAGCAGCAGCCGCCGCTCCGCCGCCAGCAGCATCTGAATGCGGCTCGCCATCCGGTTGTAGGCGCGCGCCAGGTCCCCCAGTTCATCCGCGCGCTTCTCCTTCGCCCGCGCGTCCAGATCGCCATGCCCGAATTTTTCGAGCGCATTCCGAAGCGCCCGGAGGGGCTCCGTTAGACGATAAGTCAGCGCGTAACACAGTAGCGCCGCGATCAACAGCACCAGCAGATGCGCCGGCTGCAAGTTCGAAAAAATCAATCGGCGGGGAGACGTAATCAAGAAAAAACAAAACCGCTGGTCTTTTGAAAAGCGCGGGAAGACCAAGCCCCCATGCGCGGCGATGGGAAATCGCGGATGCGCCCGAGCCTCGCGGATCAAATCCCCCCGCGCCTCCCCGGTTGCCAGATCCGTTCCCTCTGCGTCGGTGAAAAGAACCCCCACAGCGCCGGTCACATCCTTAAACCGGTCGAGCGCCGCCACCAGCGCTGGCCGGCCGCCGGTTTCCCACGCCAGCCGCGCTTCCGCTCCTTCGAGGCCAAGCAGCAATGAGAACGGCGCGCGAACCCGGTCGTTCGGGTTGTAGCTCAACATCGACGTCATTACCGTCGCGGCCACCATGACCAGCAGCGCCAGCATGAACCACGCCAGCACCTTCGCGAACAGCGACCTCATGGTGCCGGTTCGTCAGTCTGGTCGGCGGCCTCTTCCGCCGAGCTGCAGAACTGGTATCCGATGCCGCGCACCGTTTTGATCAACGTGCGCGTCGTCTCCAGCTTTCGCCGCAGATGACTGACGTGCATGTCGATCGACCGGTCAAACGGCGTCGCCTTGCGGTTGTACATGTTCTCCATCAGCGTATCGCGGGAAACCACGCGGCCGGCCGAACGCGCCAGCATCTCCAGGATGTCGAATTCGAGCGTGGTCATCTCGATGGGACGGCCATCGCAAAAAACTTCGCGCGTCCCCGGATCGAGCAGCACGCCGTTCACTTCAATCTTCCCCTTGGTGCGAACCGCGCGCCGCAGGATCGCCCGGATGCGCGCCACCAGTTCGCGTGGGTTGAACGGCTTGGCCAGATAGTCGTCGGCGCCCAGCTCCAGACCTACAATGCGATCCTCATCCTCGCCGCGAGCCGTCAGCACCAGCACCGGAACGCGGCTCCGCTCGCGAAGCTGCTTCAATAGCGAAAACCCGTCGAGCCCCGGCAGCATCAGGTCGAGCACCAGCAAGTCGAAGTTCCCTGCCGCCGCGGTTTCCAGTCCGGCAATTCCTTCGTGCACCGTGGCGACTTCAAATCTTTCGCGCTCCAGAAATTCCCTCAGGAGCGCACACAGTTCAATATCGTCGTCGATGATCAAAACACGCACAGTCTACTTATGTAACATACAACAGAGGCATCCGATGCTGACCGCGTTAACCCGTGGCGTGAGCCCGGCCCTCGAATCTTGCGAGCTCACCTTTTTCGAGCGAACCCCGATCGACATTGCGCGAGCCGCGGAGCAGCACCGCGCGTACGAAAACGTCTTGGCCGGCTTGGGTTTGCGACTCATTTCGTTGCCCGCAGCCCCGGATTTTCAAGACGGAACATTCGTCGAAGATCCGGCCGTCGTCCTCCGGGAGATCGCCATCCTCTGCCGCATGGGCTCAGAGGCGAGGCGCAAAGAATCCGCCAGCATCGCTGACGCGCTGCGTCCGTTCCGCGAAATAAAACGGATGACCGCCCCCGCCACCCTCGAAGGTGGGGATGTGATGCAAATCGGAAAAACACTCTATGCAGGATTATCCACGCGCAGCAACCGGGAAGGCTCGGCTCAGCTCGCCCAGCATGTCGAGCCATTCGGATACAACGTCGTGTCCGTCGCGGTCACCGGATGCCTCCATTTGAAGACCGCCGCTTGTCCGCTGGACGATGACACGCTGCTGGCGAATCGCGAATGGGTCGACACCCGCCAATTTCACAATTTCAAAATTCGTCGATGTCCCTCCAGAGGAGCCGTGCGCCGCGAACGTTCTGAGGATAGGCGAAACCGTGCTGATTCCGTCGTCATTTCCTAAAACCAGGGCTCTGCTCGAACGCGCCGGATTCAACGTCTCCGCCATCGATATCTCGGAGCTTCAGAAAGCGGAAGCCGGAATGACGTGCTCCAGTATTATCTTCGACGCGGCGCCGCCAGCAGATACCGCAACGCCTCCACCTGATCCGGCGGCCCAGTGAACATATCGCTAGGGAATCGCCGGTACGCGAGCATGTCGTTATAGATCACCCCCGGCCGGTCGAAATTTAACCCCATCCCTGCCAGGTATTGCAGCCGCATGCTGAGATCGTCATTGATGGCCGCATGCTCCAGCCACGGAGCCAGATCGCGCGCCCTTCCGGCGTAGGTTGCCAGAAGATCCAGCGGCGATTGAAATCCTTCCGGCAGCAACGACCGCACCACCCCCTGGTTTTCCGGATTGGCCCACCTCGCCTGCAGCGCGTTCAGATCGATCCTGGCCTGGCTTACTTGCCCCATCAGCACGATGTCGTAGCCTTCGCCGTCGATATCGTTGCCCCAGATGGTTCCGTTCGGAAATACGTCGAAAAACGTCGCGAGTTCACTCTTGACGGTGGCCTCGTCGCTCTCATACAGCGGAACCCACTGCGTGACGATTCCCCCGGGATTCAAATGCTCCTTCACCAGCTCGAAGTACTGCTTCGAGTACAGCGATGACGTGCCCTTCACCCACGGATGTATCGGATCCGATGTGATTACGTCAAACTTCTCCTTCGAAGTCAGAATGAAGTGCCGCGCATCGTCGTAATGAATCTGCGTCCGAGGATCATTCAACACGTTGTAATTTTCGCGAGCGAAATATTGCGTCGAAACCGGGGGAATCAGGGGCTCTAGCTCGCAGATCGTGATCTTTTGGACAGCCGGATGCACCACGAACGTCCCCGCCGTCACCCCTGCGCCGAATCCCACCACCAGCACCGATTTCGGGTCCGGGTGCAGCAGCGCCGGAAGATGCCCCAGCATGCGCTGCAGCCGCATATCGTACGGTTCCGTCGATGCTTCCACTTTCCCGCTGACATGGAAGTAAACTTTACCGTCGGGAAGCTCCGATACCACGATGGACGAATTTCGCCCCTCCCCCACATACAAAGGACGCCCCGCATTGGTAGACACGATCATCCGCCGCCCATACGCCACCGCCAGCCATGGCATTTCGCCGACTCCGGAAATCAGCATTACCACCATCACGGAGGCCGCCACCAGGCCGGCGATGGCGGTCTTGCTCAGCACCTTCAGCAGCGGTACGAACAGCACCACCGCGCCGATTGCCGATAAGGCAATCAGCACCCTTTCTGAATCCTGCGTCCCGATCCATGGAATCAGAATCACGGCAAATCCAACGGAACCCGCGATCCCGCCGACGGTGTTGGCAGCATAAACTTCGCCCACCAGCTTTCCCGCATCCTGCCCGCGAGCCGCCACCGCCGCCAGCGCCAGAGGAAAGCTCGCGCCCCACAAGCACGCCGGGGGCAGAATCGCCCATAGGCAGCGCATCAGGTCGACCTGAAAGTTGAACCACGGGCTGGTCGCCAACAAGGGATTCACCGGCCAGTTAGGAATCGATTCGGACACCATGTATGCCGTCCAGGCCACTCCGCCGGCTAACAGCAGTTGGCACAACCCCAGGGCGATTCTTGGGTTTTTCAGACTGCGCGACCATTGCGATCCGGCTGCGCTTCCGAGCCCCAGGCCCACCAGGAACACGGCGAGAATAATCGAAAACGTGTAAACCGTCGCACCCAGCATCAGGGACAACAGACGTGTCCAGATCACCTCGGCGCCCAGCGCGCACATGCCCGACAACGCAATCGCGATCAGGACCCCGCGCGATCCGGGCGCCGCGGATACAGTATCCGGCCCGCGTTCCGCCGGCGTATACGCGGTCCTCCTGGCCATCCTGTAACTTACGAACGCCACCGCCGCGTTGATCGCGACCGCTACAAAAGTCGCGGTAGGCATATCGAACACGCGCAGCAGATAGAAGCCCGCCAATAAGCAGCCGAACACCGCGCCCGCGATGTTGCCGCCGTAGAAAAACCCCAGCCAGGAGACTCCCTGCGGCGTCGTTTCCACCCATCGCGCGATGGCCGGCAGCGAAGCCCCCATCAATAACGTAGGCGGCAGCAGGCAGATCGCCGCGATAATGATCCGCAGCGTGATGCCCCACCATCCTTCACCGCCGATAGCCGCGTAAACATGATCGATCAGCGGATACGCGAACAGCACCAGCAATCCGCAGACACCGATTGAGCCTTCGATCCAGGCGTAAATCCGCAGCGGATGCTCGCGCGCGTTCACGTAGCGAGGTAGCAGCAGGCTCCCCAGGCACATCCCGCCCATGTAGGTCCCGAGCAGCACGCCAAGCGAAAGCGCCGACGATCCGATCACTAATTGCAGTAGTTGGAACCAGACCACTTCATAAATCAGCGCCGCGCATCCACTGCCCGCAAACAACAGCAGAAGGACCGGTAAATGCCGGTTCGAGACCGTAGCAGCAATGGGAACAACGGGGGGCTCAACTTCTGTTTCGACATTTGGCCAGAGTCGAATGATAACGCACTTGTGCCTGTATTATCTTCAAAGCATGCCAACCAAAATTTCCGCGCGGGAGAAGCTGGAACGGGTTCAGGAAGCCAGGATCGTGGCCATCCCGCCGGGAATGCAGAAGCGCCTCGGCCGAGGGAAACTGTTGATTCCCCGCCCGCTCGATGTCGATGCCGCGATTCGCAAAGTTCCTCGCGGCAAAGTGGTTACCCAAGGGCAAATCCGCGAAACGCTGGCACGAGCATGCGGCGCCGACGTCGCCTGTCCCATTACCACTGGAATCTTCGTGCGTATCGTAGCCGAAGCGGCCGAGGAAGAGTTGCGCAGCGGCAGGGCGCGCGTTACCCCATATTGGCGCGTCGTTCGCGAAAAATTTCCAGGAGGACCCTCCTCGCAAGCCGATCATCTGGCGGCCGAAGGCCACCGAATCGATCGAACCGCCAAGCTTCGCGTGACCCATCCGAAGCTCGCCGAATTATAACTGCGGGATTTTACCCAGGACTCGATTTGGTCCACAGGCGGGTTCCACCCAGGAAGGCATTCTTGTTATCGCCGATCCGGAAATCCTTGGGGAGTTCATCCATCGCCTTCGCATTCCCTCCCCCGAGCACGACGTATTCAGCTTCCAGCGCGTCTTTAAGAGCCTCGGCGACCCGAATCACCTGCTTCCGCCACTTCTTTTTTCCCAGCCGCATCAGCCCGCGCAACCCGACATAATCCTCGTAGGTTTTGCCTTTTTTATACGGCAGGTGTCCGAT
>CAVPKR010000178.1:0-47051 GCA_963705675.1 Terriglobia bacterium | reverse complement strand
ATGAGGGACTTGCCGCTCTTCTCGGTCACGGAAATGGCACCCTTGAAGTTGCTCGCCTCGATGTCGGCGCTACAGGCCTTGTCGTCCCAGTAACTCAGTCGCGATGACTTTCCCTTCCAGATCCTTCACGGAATGGAACGGCGACGATTCCGGCGCCGCCAGCACCCAGCGCACCTTGCCGAAACTCTGCTTGGCGTAAATCAAATCCGCCACCGTCTGGACGCGAGCCTCGCTTTCCTCCACCCAATCGCGCCCGGTGAGCCCTGCATCGAGGACGCCATCCTCGACATAGCGCGCCATTTCCTGGGCGCGGATAAGCATGCACTCGATCTCCGGATCGTCAATCGACGGGAAGTAGGATCGGCTGCTGGTGGTGATTTGGAAGCCGGCGCGGCGGAATAAGTCGACCGTCGCGTTCTCCAGGCTCCCTTTGGGAATACCCAGTTTCAATTTCATGTTCAGCTCCCGTAAACCGCGCTCGGATCGTAAGTCTTACCCTCGCTGACCACCCACGCGCCATCGTCGAGCCGGCGGAAGAAACAGCTCGCATATCCCTCATGGCAGACTCCCGGCCCGAGTGCCTCCACTTTTACGAGCAACGCGTCACGATCGCAATCGGTGGAGATTTCCTTCACCGCCAAACGATGGCCGGAGCTTTCTCCCTTTAACCACAGCTTGTTGCGAGAGCGGCTGAAGAACGTAACGAATCCGGTCTCAACCGTCTGTCGAAACGCTTCTTCGTTCATAAAGCCCAGCATCAGGACGCGCCCGGTTTGATGATCCTGAACGATCGCTGCGATCAATCCATCGAGTTTGGTGAAGTCGAGTTCCATAAGATCCTTCCAGAAAAAGAAAAAGCCCGCTGTTGGTGCAGCGGGCTCTCAATTTCGGGTTTGAAATTTCGTTAAGAGTAAGCCCGGCGCACTGTATGCCGATGATGGTGGCGATGGTGCAAGTGGGCGAACATCAAACTTCAATATATCACGATCCCTGGTAGTACTTTTTGGCGAATGGTCCTAGTACTTTTTGGGCCCTGGACTAGGATTTCTAGGCGTTAGTTCCGAGCATGTTCGGAGCGCATACTTCTGGGAACCGGCAACCCCGGCTATTAAAAGGAGAACCACTAGATGAAGAAGTTCGCGCTGTTTTCGCTGCTCGCTCTGGGTATGATGACGCTCGTAACCCAAGTCAACTATCAGGGTAAAGTCGCGCTTTCGTTCGCGCCGGATATCCCGCCGCCCGATTGTGCACCCAATAATTGCTTCGGCATCGCCCAACCCTAGGATTCTAATCGCCAAGGGGTGTATGCTATAGCAACATGGACCCGCGGCTGATTCTGACCGTTCTATGCTCAGCCGCTGAGTTGTTTGCATTTTGCCGGTTCGTTAGAGCGCGGGTCCACCGCATTTTGCCCGGTTTTTCGATTTATTTGCTCGCAGGTTTCGCTCAGTCGTTTGTGTGGCTAGTCGGCTCGCCCCGAAGTCACGCCTACGCGAGCGCTTACGGGCTCACCACCCCATTGCTGATCGGCTTACAGGTATTTGTGTTTGTCGAGCTGTGGCGGAAGTTGATGTTGCGATACTCCACTGCGGATCGTGCCGCCAAGGGCTTCGGTCTTGCCGTCATCGCCGCATCGCTGGTCATGGGGATTCTGAGCGGAGTCGACGGTCTTGCACTTCAATTCGGATTGTCGCGGGCGGTCCTTTTCCGCTGGATTTTCTGGGGCGTCCGGTACTCCGCCACGGTCTTATGTATCGCCTGCTCTCTGCTGGCTTTGTGGGCAACCATGTTTGACCGCAGATTGCCGTGGTATCTTACGCGCCACGCGTATTTGCTTGCCTCCTACTTCGGATCGATCGCGGCAGGATATCTCATTCTGAACCTGCAGCTCCTGCCCGCCGCGCTGGTCGGCGAGCTGACCGTCGGATCCGCCGCGATCCTCTATCTGATCTGGGGCATCTTTACGAGCGGGTACGATCAGGAGGTGGAACCACTGGAACCCGCCAAGGATCCCCGTCCGGAAGACCCAGTAACATGGAGCAAGCTAACCGCCTAGCAGGTCCTGAAAAAGGAAGCTAAGTCTGGTCTTATCGGCGTTGATCGGCGGCTAGATTCCTGAAAAATGGCTACACTGACTGGCATGAAGTTGATTCCGAGTCTGATTCTCGCAGGCGCGGCCGTGGCGCAATCCTGGTCGGTGCAGGACAGCCACACCACAGCCGCTCTGCGTGGCGTCAGCGCAGTCAGCTCAACCGTGGTCTGGGCTAGCGGCGCCAAGGGAACGTTCTTGCGGACCGTAAACGGCGGCATAACGTGGACCAGCGGAACCGTGACCGGCGCGGGCGATTCCGATTTTAGGGCCATCCGCGCGTTCGACCACAAGACGGCCTACGTGGTGAGCATCGGAACCGGAGAGAACTCGCGGATTTATAAGACCGTCGATGGCGGCGAGCGTTGGAACCTGCTCTACACGAATCCCGATCCCAAGGGATTCTTCGACGCGCTGGCGTTCTGGGATGCCAGCCATGGAATTGTTCTGGGCGATCCCGTTGACGGGCATTTTGTGATTCTAACCACCGCCGACGGTGGCGAGACTTGGAAGCGGCAAAAAACTCCTGCCGCGCTTGCGGGTGAAGGCGCATTCGCGGCCAGCAACTCCTGCTTGATCGTGCATGGCACACGCGAAGTGTGGTTCGGCACCGGCGGAGGCCGCGTGTTTCACTCGACCGACGGCGGCGAGACATGGTCGGTCGCCAAGACCCCGGTCGGTCACGACGCGGCAAGCGCGGGCATTTTTTCACTGGCTTTTTCCGGCGGACGGCACGGCGTTGCGGTCGGAGGCGACTATAAGCTGACCACGGCGACCGCGGGCAACGTCGCGGTGACCTCGGATGGCGGGAAGACATGGTCGAAGCCGGAGGGAACTCCGCCCAATGGCTTCCGTTCTGACGTCGAGTGTCTTACGGATCGAAAGATGTTCATCGCAACCGGCACTTCCGGCTCAGATGTGTCTTTCGACGACGGAAAAACCTGGAAGCAGTTCGATTCGGGAGATTTCAACGCCCTCAGCTTCGTGTCGAGCGAAGTGGGCTGGGCCGTAGGACCCAAGGGCGCAGTTGCACGGTTCAAGCCTTGAAAAGAGGATCGTTCAAATGATCGATAAACGCTGGCTGATCGCGTTTCTGACGCTGTTTGCGCTGGAAATGCAGGCTCAGCCCCAGACGTGGGATAAAGTCAAGGCGATACCGCTTGGCACCCAGGTCCGTCTCACGGGTCCGCGTCCGGATCCGATCATTGGCAAGCTGGAGCGCGCGACCGATGAATCGCTCATGCTGACATTGACAGCGAGCCAGGAGACCTTTACCCGGGCTCAAATCACACGCGTGTCGACGAAGGGTCCCGGCCATCGAGCTAGAAACACGCTGCTTGGTTTAGGCCTCGGCGCGGGAGCTGGACTGGCTGTAGGAGCCGGCACGGATCAAAGCTGCGGACCGCATTGTTTCCTCGGAAATAATCTGGGCAAAGAGATCTTCACTCCTCTGGGCGCCATCGTCGGCGCGCTGATCGGATTGGTGATCCCGACCGGCCGTTGGCATGAAATCTACAAGCAGTGAATTCCATCAGTCGATGGTGACCGCCCTCACGCGGCCGATTCGCTCCCACTGAGCCGCCATGCGCAGCATGCGGTCGATGTTCTTAAACCATTCGAAGTCGGATACCCTTGCGAGATTGACCGCATGCTTCGCATGGCGCTCATTAGGGCCGATTACAAGCAGTGAATCACTTCGACTGCATCGCCTCGCCCGCCGCCTTGGCTATTTCCGGCTCGGAGTCTGCCGTTAATTTTTTAAGTAAGCTGGAAACGTCGATGCGCGCTTTAGCGGCGCGTAGATCGTAGACCAGCATCAGGCGCTCCGCGGGACTGAGCTGCGCCAGCGACCCTTCGAGCATCGTCAGTTGAGCTGAGGCCCAGTCCGTGCGGTAATATCCGGTCGCACCCGCATTCAGATAGAACGACGTGGGACAAGCGCTGCCCCTGGGTAAATTGACCTCACGCCGCGGCCCATCGAGTACATTGCAGCCCGTCGAAGCGCCGGCGCGCCAGCAGACTGGAACAGTCCATTTATGCGCGGTGTTAGTCTGCTCGATCTCGATTTGCGGCGTAGCCTGATCGCAGCGGATCTGCCCGCGGACCACCGGAATGCCGGTTTGGTTGAGAAACGAATCCATCACAGGCGTAGGATCCTCTGTCGCGGCGCTGCGAAGCTCGGCCTCCAGATCGCTGGTGGTCGCGTTGCCGAAGGCGTACTTCTTCAGATACTCGCGCAAGCCCGCCTGAACCTTGTCTTCGCCCAGCCAGCCGTCGAGCATCAACAAAATCGCGCCGCCTTTCTGATACACGATCTGGTTGTAGACGCCTTTCGTATCCTCGCGGCTGTTCATCGGCACACGCACCGGACGCGTGCGCGCCGAATCGTCCGTGGTCATGATCCGGTCGCGCGAGGCGACAGCGGTGAGATGTTTTCGCTCCGGCGTCTGGAACTGATCCATGATTTTCGCCGAAAACCAAGTCGCGAATCCTTCGCTGAGCCAAACATCATCCCACGTAGCTTGCGTCACCATGTCGCCGAACCATTGATGGCCGATCTCGTGCGATTCCACGCCGCGGATGGCGCGGATTTTGTCCGGCGTGTCCTCACCCGGCGCGGTTAAGAGGCCGCGCTGCCGGTAAGTAATCAGACCCGGATTTTCCACCGCTCCAAACGCTCCCTCTGGCAGCGCGACGTGATCCAGTTTGCCGAATGGATAAGGAATCCCGGTATAAGCTTCCAGGCGCGGCAGGACATCGACCGTCGCCTGCGCCGCCGTCTTTCCTTCTGACGCGAGCCCCTTGGGGGTGACAATGCGGATCCGCGTCCCGTGCCCCGCCGGAGCTCCTTCGAGAACGTCAAACGGCCCGACGGCGAACGCGACCACCTCAGTCGGCAGCGGCTTGGTCTCCGCGAAATGGATGGCCTTCATGCCATTCGGTTCCAACATTTCGCGCGCCTCTTTACCGTTGGCGAAGGCTTTGTCCGTCTGCTTAACGTGAATCGTCAGGTCCCATGGAGCTTTAAACCGAGGTTCGTCGAAACAGGGAAAAGCACGCCGGGCATCGATGGGGGTGAACGTCGTGAAGACGTACCAATTCCCCTCCACCTGTTTGCGATACGCGCCCACGACGGATTTATCGTCCAGCTTGCCTTGATAGCGAATCGAGATGGTCGTGCGGCCCGCCGCCGCAGGTGCATCCAGGTCCAGGCCGATAAACTCTCCGCCAACCGCCTCGACGCGCGCATTTTTTCCGCCGACCGTAACTTCGGTGGGAGAAATATCCTTCGCATTGATCCAGATCACCTGCGTGGATTTCTTCAACTCCACGTCGATCCGCACCGCGCCTTCGAACCTGTCTTTCGAAGGATCGATGGTCAGCTCCACGGTGTACTTCTTGGGAACCACATCGTCAGGCAGCGTGAACGAGGGCGGCGCAGGCAATGCGGCGAAGCAAATGGCGGGGCAAATCAAGGAAAGCAGAGCAGGAAATCGCATGCTTCCCGATTATAAGCCGACCGGTTACTGTTCCAGATAAGTGTAGCCGTTCAATCCGTCTTCGTAGAACCGCAGCAGCAGGCCGGATTCCTCATAGCCGATCCGCCCCTCGCGAACCGCGCCTTCCACGTCTTTGCGGAACTGCTCCAGCAGCGCTTTCGACTGGAATTGCACATAGTCGAGCACCTCGCGAACAGTATCGCCGCGAATCACCGCGTCAAGCACCACAGCGCCATGCTCATCCAGGCTCGCGTGGACCGCGTTGGTGTCGCCAAACAGGTTGTGCAGATCGCCCAGGATCTCCTGATACGCACCCACCAGAAACGCGCCCAGGAAATACGGCTCCCCTGTGAAGGTATGCAGCGGCAGCGTTTTTTTCACGTCGCGGCGATCGATGAACTGGTCCACTTTGCCATCCGAGTCGCACGAAATATCGCCAAGAATGCCGTGACGGAAAGGCTCGTCTTCCAGCCGATGGATCGGCATGATCGGAAAAAGCTGCTTCACCGCCCAACTGTCGGGCAAACTCTGAAACAGCGAAAAATTGCAGAAATACGTGTCCGAAAGGACGCTTTCCAACCCCTCCAGCTCTTCCGGATAATAATCGAGCTCCTTGGCTTGCTTCTGAATGCGCCGGCAAATCACCCAGTAAATGCTCTCCGCCCAACTCCGCTGGATCAGCGGCAGGTATCCCAGGCTAAACAGGTTCAGCGCTGAATCGAGCGCCTGCTGCGCATCGTGAAAACTCTCCAGCAAATTCTTCTGGCTCAGCCCGCGCAAGGTTTCTTGAAGATCGATCAACGGCTGCTCGACGTCTTCGGGAATCTCCGGCATCGCGTCGCTATCGCCGAATCCGGTCACGCCCAGGACGTTGAAGACCAGCACGCTATGATACGCCGCCACCGCGCGTCCGCTTTCGGAAACGATGATCGGATGCGGAACCTCCGCCTCATCGCACACGCTTTGGATGTGATACACGACATCGTTGGCGTATTCCTGAAGCGTGTAATTCACGCTCGATTCGAAATCCGTCTGCGAGCCGTCGTAATCGATGCCCAAGCCCCCGCCCACGTCCATATACGCGAGTCCCGCACCGGCCCGCTTCATCTCCACATACACGCGGCCCGCTTCCATCACCGCGGCCTTGATTTGCCGGATGTTCGTGATCTGGCTGCCCAGGTGGAAGTGCAGAAGCTGAAGGCAATCCTCCATCCCCGCCGCCTTCAACTGATCCAGCGCCCGCAGCGCTTCGGTAACGGTTAACCCGAACTTCGATCGATACCCGCCCGACGATTTCCAGCGGCCTGAGCCTCGGCTGGCCAGCTTGATCCTCAACCCGATCACCGGCCTGACACCCACCTTCGCCGAATGCTTCTGGATCAGGTCAAGCTCCGTGTATTTTTCCACCACCGGAATAATGCGCCGGCCGATCTTGATCGCCAGCATCACCATCTCGATGTACTCGTCGTCTTTGAAGCCGTTGCAAATGATCGGCGTATCGTTATCCGCAATCGCCAGGACCGCCAGTAGCTCCGGTTTCGAACCTGCTTCAAGACCGAACTTGTAAGGCTTCCCGTATTCGAAGACTTCTTCCACCACCTGGCGCTGCTGGTTGACCTTGATCGGAAACACGCAGCAGTAGCTGCCTTTGTAATTGTGCTCCGCGATCGCGTTCTGAAATGCCTGATGCATTTCACCCAGCCGATGTTGCAAAATCTCGCCGAACCGAATCAGGATCGGCAGCGAGATTCCGCGCAGTTGAAGATTGTCGACCAGTTCCTTCAAGTCCAGCGCGCGCGCCGCTTCCTTACTGGGATGCACCCACAAGTGCCCGTTCGCGCCGACCGAGAAATATCCCTTGCCCCAACTCGCGACGTCGTAGAGCTCCGCGGCTTCAGCCGTCGTCCAGCGGTCGGCGGGTTCACGGACCGGCGCGCCGTTTGTCAGTACTGTAGCCATGAATCTTTAGTTTCCCTACATTTGATGCGTTGGGCAAGCAAAAAAGTACCGCGACCCCAGATTTCCTGAATTTTTCTCTCGGAATGGCGATGAGTCAAGAGTAGCCACCAATGGAGGATCGAATATGACACGCAATCCCCGCGTAATGTTCGCGGGCGTTTTGGCCGGACTGTTTCTATTGGATTTCAATTCTGTCGCGCAACCGGCGGATCGAATCAGAGCCGTCATAGACGAGCGCCGGACCGTCACTTTAACCGGGAATCGCCACCCCTTGGCTCGGCCCGAGCTCGAAGTGGGTCCCGCTGCCCGGGATCTGCGGATGGACCGTATGATTCTCGTCCTCCAACCGGATGCGGCCCAGCAGAGCCCGCTTGAGGCGTTGATCCAAGCCCAGCACGATCCGAATTCTCCCGAGTTCCACCACTGGCTTACACCGTCAACATTCGCGGACCGGTTTGGCGTTTCCGCAAACGATGTCCGCCAGGTAGCCGATTGGCTTACCGGCCGTGGGTTCACAATCGATGAAATCCCCGCCGGAGGACAGTCCATCGTCTTCAGCGGTCAGGCTCAGCAGGTCGAAACCGCCTTCCACACCTCTATACGCACTTATAACGTCGCGGGAAAAATGCATTATGCCAACGCGACCGATCCTCAAATTCCGGAGGCTCTGTCTCAAGTGGTCGCAGGAGCCGTAACGCTGCACAATTTCGGCCGCAACGCGCTCCACGCCCCAGCCGAAGCAGCTCCGAACTACACCACCGGCAGCACGCATTATCTGGCTCCCGCCGATTTCGCCACCATTTACGACGTCGCGCCGCTGTATTCAGGCGGCATTGATGGAACCGGCCAGACGATCGCTATCGTCGGCCGCACCAACATCAAGATTCCCGACGTCACCGCCTTTCGAACCGCATTCAGCTTACCCGTGAACAATCCCGTGGTCATCGTGAATGGAGCCGACCCTGGAGTCGTTTCGACGGACGAAGCCACTGAAGCGTATCTCGACGTCGAATGGTCCGGCGCAGTTGCGAAAATGGCCACCGTGAAATTCGTGGTCTCGAAATCCACCAACTCGACCGACGGCGTCGATCTTTCGGCGCAGTACATCGTCAGCAATAATCTGGCTTCAGTCATGAGCACCAGCTTCGGTACTTGCGAGGCGCAGATGGGCGCATCGGAGCGGACGTTTTACAACAATCTCTGGCAACAAGCGGCGGCGCAAGGCATTACAGCGCTGATCTCGGCGGGCGATAGCGGCGCGGCCAGGCTGCGATTCTCCGTCGCAAACCAAAGCCACCAGCGGCGCCGCAGTCAACGGGCTTTGCTCGACGGCATACAGCGTTTGCGTCGGTGGCACTCAGTTCAATGAAGCGGGAAATACAAACCTCTACTGGTCGGCGACGAACAGTGCTTCGAACGGATCGGCCTTAAGCTATATCCCCGAATTAGCCTGGAACGAAAGCGCGTCCAACGGCGGCTCGGATTTATGGGCCACCGGCGGCGGCGTAAGCGGCTATATCGCCAAACCGGCCTGGCAGGCGGGCCCAGGTGTTCCAGTCGACGGGAAGCGCGATGTTCCCGACGTTTCCTTCGCCTCCGCCGATCACGATGGCTACTTTGTCGACGTCCTGGGCGGTTACTACATCGTCAGCGGGACCTCAGCCGCGTCTCCCACCTTCGCCTGGCCTGATGGCGCTGGTGAATCAAAAAACAGGCTCGCGTCAAGGTAATGCGAATACCACGCTCTATCCGCTGGCGACTCTGGCCGCCGCTGGCGGAGCCCAGATCTTCCACGGTACGGCGGGTGGAAATAATACCGTTCCCGGAGTCACCGGCTTCACAGCCGGACCGCAATACAATCAAGCGACCGGGCTCGGTTCGGCCGACGCCTTCGTGCTGGTGAATCACTGGACCGACGCGAGCCTTCCCGCCGGTCCTGCTTACACGCTATCCGTCGCGCAGCCTTCGCTCACTGTGGCTCAAGGCGGCCAAGGCACCGCGACTGCATCCGTTGCGGTCTCCGGCGGATTCAGCTCGCCAGTCACTCTGACCGTGACCGGCATGCCCACCGGCGTGACGGCTTCGATCGCCCCTGCGACACTCGCAGCGCCAGGATCGGGGTCGGCAGTACTGACAATTTCACTCGCCACCATCGCGCCTGCAGGATCTTACGGATTAACCATCACGGCAACCGCGGGAACGCAAAGAAAAACCGCCGCTTTAACGTTGACCGTTACAGCGCCATTAACTTTGACGGAAAACGTATCGGCCATCTCGATCGCCCGCGGCGCGTCGAGCCCTGTAACGATAACCACGCATATTGCGGCTGGATTCAACGCCGCCGTCGGACTCACCGCAACCGTGCCGGCAGGCGTTACCGCGGCGTTTAGTCCGGCAACCATTGCGGCACCGGGCGGCGGTTCCAGTCAACTCACCCTGACCGTCGCGTCGAGCGCCACGCCTGGAACATATACCGTGACTATTAAGGCCACCTCGGGCCAGATCGTCCAAACCGAGCTGGTCTCGCTGACCATCGCCGCTCCCCCCAGCTATACCCTCAACCTGAATCCTCCCACCGTCTCGATTGCGCAAGGCAGTTCAGGATCGACCGCGCTCAGCCTCACCGGGACGAATGGATTCAACGGAATGGTTACGGTATCCTACGCATCGCTTCCGGCAGGGGTCACGGCCAAGTGGAGCGGTACCGCCACCGGCCTCCTCTTGACCTTCGCAGCCACTACTTCCGCCACCCCCGGCTCCTATCCTGTAATCATCACCGGCGCCAGCCCAGGAATTTCGCCATCCCCGACCGCGACCGTGACTCTGACCGTGACCGCGCCAATCAAGGCCAGTAGGTAGTCCATGATATATTTAGGATCGTAGACCTTCAGTGGGCGGCTAGCTCAGCTGGGAGAGCGCTGCGTTCGCAATGCAGAGGCCGGGGGTTCGATCCCCCCGCCGTCCACCAGTCCCAATACATGGACACTAAGTTCACACTCGAGCAACAGCTCGAAAAAATGCGCCGGGATTGGGACCAGCGGGCCAAGGAAAACGCCCGCCACTACGTCGACACCAGCCGAACCGATTGGACCGACGACGCTTTCTTTGCCTCCGGTGAGCAGCAAATCAGCGAAGATATCCTCACCGACATGGGCAATATCTGCCAAGGCAAGGACCCGTGCGACATGCGGATCCTCGAAATCGGCTGTGGAGCCGGCGGCTGACCCGGGCCTTCGCCAAGCTGTTCGGCGAAGTCCACGCCGTGGATATCAGCGGCAAGATGGTGGCCGCCGCCACCAAAGCCGTCGCCGATTATCCCGGCGCGCATGTTTACCAGAACAATGGCTTCGACCTGAGCGTGATCCCGCCCGCCGAGTTTGATTTCGCCTACTCCGCCATCGTGTTTCAGCACATTCCCAGCCGCGAAATCATCGAAAATTACGTTCGGGAAGTGCACCGCCTGCTACGTCCCGGCGCACTCTTCAAATTTTGGGTCCAAGGCGACGTCCGGACCGAATCCTCGCCCGACGAATCCTGGCTCGGCGTGCCCCTTACCGACGACGAAGTGGTCGCCATGGCCCAACGTTGCGGCTTCGAGCCCCGCCATCGCATCGGTGCCGGCGAACAATACTTCATCTTGTGGTTCTTTAAGAACCCTTCCTAAAACCGTTCTGTTGCGCCGCCCACTAATGTCCCGGCCTGAAGCTACTTAGTCAGAAACGGCCAATGCCGGATCAAATGATAGTGGTAATGCGCAATCTCGAAGTACACGAATCCCGCCAGCAGCAGCAATACAATGCCGATGCCTAGGAAGACTTTGCCCCACGGGAACTTGCGCCCTTCGCGATGCATCACCAGCACGTAGCCGGCGAAGACCCCCACGAAGTACAGCAAAACCATCGGGACCGCGAACAGCATCAGCGTAAACGCATCCGGCGTCGGCGTCACGATCGCCGCCAGGATCACAATCCCCAGAATCGCGTACCGCGAGTTCGCCATCAGCCAGCGCGGCGATAGGACCCGCAGCAGCGTCAGGAAAAAAATCACGATCGGCAATTCGAATACCAGCGCTACGCCCAGGATCACGTCGCAGAACAAGTCGAAATAATTGGTCACCGTGATCATCGGCTGCACGCCGCCGGTCAGTGCGAGTCCCAACAGGAACGTCAATCCATAACGGAAAGCGACGAAATACGCAAACAAGCCGCCGGTGACGAACAGACCCGCCGTGGTCAGCACGAACGGGATCGCCCAGCGGCGTTCTTTCTTATACAGGCCCGGCGCGATGAACGCCCAGACTTGATAGAGGATCCACGGCGAGCCCACGAAGAACGACACCACCAGGGGCAGCTTGAACCAGATGATCATGAAGCTTTCAAGCGGCTCGATGATCACCAGGTGTGGATCCTTGATTCCCAGCCTCACCATGGCGTCGAACGCAGGAGCGCGAATGATGTCCCATAGCTGCATGGAAAACGTGAGGGACAACATGAACGCCACGCCCAGCCCGATGATCGCCTTCAGAAGCCGGGAGCGAAGCTCTTCGAGATGCTCCAGGAAAGACATGCGCAGCATGCCCCGGTCTTCTGGATCGTCATCGTCGTCCCCGGGCGGCGGAGGAGGCGGAGGAGGCTTACGGCCCCCTCCCGTTGACCTAACCACCGCTTGAGTCGGAGGCGTGATTACTTCCGCCGGGGACGAATCCCCACTCTTGGTGTCATCCATGGGTAAGCGAGCGCGTTCCTTTTAAGTATGCTGGGGCTCGGACTCGGTGCGAGGGACAGTCCCCTCCACTGCCGGCGCCGCCGCCGTTTCCGGCTTAGCTTCGGCGATGGCCTTCTGGTCCCCATTTTGTTCGGCGCCCGGAACTTCAGAAGCGCTTACCGTGGTCGGATTGATTGATGCGGTGTAGTCGTACGTTTCTCCGTAATCGTTATACGGATACTCGTAATCGGAATGGCCCAAGGGAAGAGCGCTCTGAATCTCAGCATGCGTCTTAGCCAATTCCGTTTCCCGCTCCAGATTGTGCATTTCACGCTCGAACGTGGCCTTCAAATCGCTCGAAGCGCGACGGAATTCGGTGATCGCTTTTCCGATCGTCCGCCCCAGTTCTGGAAGCTTCTTCGGCCCAAACAGAACCAGGGCTACGATGAAAATGACGACCATTTCCTGGACGCCAAGAGTGCCAAACATCGTCTGCCCTGCTCCTTTACCAGACGATTGCCTTGAGACGGCGCTCGCCTATCGTCATCATAGCAGCATGGGCGATATTCGAGGCGGCGACTCTTTGAACGTGATTCCGCTATAGATAGCGGAAAGCGGAATTTCACAGTCGACGCTCTCCAGCTTGCAGATGGCATCGGGACCGGCAAAATCGGATAACATCCACTTCCCATCCGCCAGGCCGCGAAAGACCTCTACTCGTGCCTCCTGCTGGGAAACCAGGATGTATTCCTGTAGAGATTCGATCATCCGGTACTGCAGCCACTTTAGGCCGCGGTCATAGCCCTCAGTCGACGGGGACAAGATCTCGCCGATAACCGTAGGGTTCGTCAGAGTATCCACTTGGCGATCCCCAAATTTAGGCTCGCCGCAGATCACCAGAACATCCGGGTATGCGTATAGCCCAGCGGGCGTAACCTGAACGCGCAGATCGCTCGAGCCTACCGTACAGCCGCGTGCTCTCAAAGCGGTTCGCAGCTCTACTCCAAATTTCCCGTGATGACGAAGTGCTCGAATGAAGTTCCCGCCATCGCATACATGTACCCGCCGTAATATTCGCTCTTGAACTCCGCCGCCCGTTCGAGCCTCAGATACTCTTCCGGCGTGATCTTCTGGTCCGGACGAGGAGACATGCTTCTATTCTATTCCCCACGCCGATCCTTATTTATGGTGTACTGCTACAGATGAGGATTAGCTCGATCTTCGCCCTGATCGCCGTCGCCCTTTCCGCCCAAGTCGCCGCGTCCGCCCAAGTTAAAGTCACCCCCGAAGCGACCCGCGTCCACATCGAGATCGACGGCCACCCCTACTCCGATTTCGTCTACAAAGGCGCTCAGGTCACCAAGCCCTACCTATGGCCTCTCAGCGCCGCGTCCGGTACGAATATTACGCGTCATTTTCCGATGGAAACCGTCCCCGGCGAACCCACCGATCATCCCCATCAGCGTGGCCTCTGGTTCGCCCATGAAAGCGTCAACGGAGTCGACTTCTGGAATAACGAAGCCTCCTATACATCGCCCCCGCCCCGCGGACGCATCGTCGTCACCCGGATCACCGGCATCACCAGCGGTCCGCATGAAGGCAGCTTTACGGCGGCCGCCCAGTGGATGAATCCCGAAGGCGTCAAGCTCCTTGATGAGACCCGTGTCACTCACATCGTCAAACAGCGCGACCTCCGTATCATCGACCTGGACATCACCTTAACTGCCGCCACCAAAGTCGCTTTCGGCGACGCCAAGGATGGCGTGCTCGGCATCCGCCTGGCGGCCGCGTTACAGGAGGACAAGGTAATAAAAGAAAAAGGACAGCCCGACCGGACCGTTCCCGGCCCTCCCGGCATCATCGTCAGCGCCCCTGGCGGCCAGCATGAAAAAGCCGTCTGGGGAAAGCCCGCAGACTGGGTGGATTACTCCGGCCATATCGGCGGCGAGCCGCTAGGCATTGCGATTCTCGACCATCCGTCCAATGCCCGCCGCGCTCGCTGGCACGTGCGCGCGTATGGATTATTCGCAGCCAATCCTTTCGGGGACGCCGCCTTTTCAGGAGCCAAGTCTAGTGAAAATAGCATCGCGCTCGATCCCGGCGCGTCGCTTCATTTCCGGTATCGCATCGTCATTCACCCCGGCGACGCGGCATCGGCGGGGATCGCCACTCTGTGGGATGAATTCAAGAAGTAAAAAAGAGGATACCTATGCGCAAGTTTGGTTTGATTATGCTGGCTTCCGCCACGCTTTTCGCGGCGAAGCCTGGACTCAACACGGAAACCGTCTGGGAGATGCGCACCGTCGCCGAACCCCAGATCACTAAAGATGGGAAGAACGTCATCTACGTCCTCGGCTGGAGCGACAAGATGACCGACACCCGTCTCAGCAACATCTGGATCGTTTCGAGCGACGGCAAAGATAATCGCCCCCTGACCAACGGCTCCTTCAAGGATTCATCGCCGCGCATCTCGCCCGACGGCACCCGCATCGCGTACCTGTCGAACCGCAGCGGCAAGAACCAGATCCACGTCCGCTGGCTGGATTCCGCTCAAGACGCCCAGATCACCGATCTGCAACAAGGTCCCTCGAACATCGAGTGGTCGCCCGACGGCAAGTGGATCGGCTACAGCAGCCGTGTTCCCGCCAAGAACGATTTCTCCATTCGCCTCCCCGAAAAACCCAACGGCGCGAAGTGGCCCGACCCTCCCATCGTCATCACCAAGCTCCGCTGGACCGCCGACGGCCAGGGCATCCTCCAGCCCGGCTTCACCCACATCTTCGCCGTGCCCTCCAGCGGCGGCGCGCCCAAGCAAATTACCAGCGGCGATTATAATCACGGCCAGTTTCCTGGTCCGCCGATGGCAAGTGGATCTACACTTCCACCGCCCGCATCCCCGACGCCGAATACAACATGGAAGGCGGCGACATCTATGCCTACTCCGTCGACGACAACAGCGTCATCAAGCAGTTGACCAATCGCAAAGGTCCCGATACCGATCCCGTCCCCGGCCCCGGCGGCAAGAAGATCGCCTATGTCGGCCATGACTGGAAATTCCAAAGCTACACCGTCAATCACCTGTACCTGATGGATCAGGACGGCAGCAATCCCAAGAACATCACCGCCGCGCTCGACCGCGATGTCCGCAATCCCCACTGGTCGTGGGACGGCAAGACCATCTACTTCATGGTGGAAGATCACGGCAACTCGCAGCTTTACTCCGTCGACGTCGATGGCGGCACGTTCAAGCAGGTCACCACCGGAATCCAAGAGCTGGGCGCGAATTTCACCCTGGCGAACAACGCCATGATCGCCACCACTCGCAGCACTCCAGAGGATCCTGCCGATATCGTCGTGCTTCCCGCCACGCACCAGGCCACCCCGGTTCGCCTTACCTCGGTAAACGAGAGCCTTCTCGCGCAATATCAGCTAGGCAAAGTGGAAGAACTGACCTTCGACTCCTTCGATGGCAAAGCCATGCAAGGCTGGATCATCAAGCCCCCCAACTTTGACCCGTCCAAGAAGTACGCCTTCATTCTGGACATCCACGGCGGCCCGCACAGCATGTATGGAATCAATTTCCAGCATGAGCTGCAAATCCAGGCCGCGCGCGGTTATGTCGTCCTCTATATGAACCCCCGCGGCAGCACCGGCTACGGCGAGGAATTCGGCAACATCATCCACACCCACTACCCTGGCGACGATTATAAGGATCTGATGCTAGGCGTCGACAAGATGGTCGAGAAGGGCTACATCGATCCCAAGAAACTCTGCGTCACCGGCGGCAGCGGCGGTGGATTGCTCACCGCCTGGGTCATCGGCCACACCGACCGCTTCGCCGCGGCCGTTTCGCAATATCCCGTCACCGATTGGGTAACCCAAGCCGGCACCGCCGACGGCGGCTACACTCATTCCGCTCTGTGGATGAAGACCCTCCCGTGGGACAACCCGCAGCAGTTGATCGAGCACTCGCCCATCTATTTCGCCAAGAACTTCAAGACTCCGACCATGGTCATCACCGGCGAATCCGACCGCCGCACCCCCATCGCCGAGAGCGAGGAGCTCTATTTCGCCCTGAAAGCCCAGAAGATTCCGTCGGTCTTAGTGCGAGTCCCCGACGAATCCCACGGCATCCACAACCACAACAGCCACTACATCGACAAAATCGAATACATCATGGCCTGGATGGAGAAGTACACGAAGTAAAGCATGTCCGACGTGAGTATTCACGATCTCAAGAAGGATCTTTCGCCTTGCTGGACGTTGTCCAGCAAGGCGAGGAGATCGTTATCGTCAAGGCTGGCAAGCCGATCGCCAGGTTAGTCAAGGTCAAAGACCCGTCGCCGCGCAAGTTCGGCACCGCGAAGGGCACCGTCAAATTCCACAAAGGCTGGAACGATCCGATGACCGAACAGGAACTAGCCGAATTCATCGGAGAATAAAGCCGAGTCCGTCGATTTGGTCTGGTAACCTCAAAGTCTATGGTGCTCTCCGACATCGACATCCGGCGCTACATCGAGGAAGGGAAAATCAAAATCACGCCCCCCCTTCCGCCGGAACAATTCGGAAGCTGCTCCGTCGATTTCCGCCTGGGCAACGAATTCAGCGTCTTCGAGCACAGCCGCCACGCCTTCATAGACCTCCGCGAGCGCACCGCCATCCAAGACCTGATGCGCACCATCACCGTCAAGGAAGGCGAGCCCTTCATCCTCCAACCCCGCGAGTTCGCCCTGGCCATCACCGAAGAAGTCCTCGATCTCGACGATGACGTCCTAGGTCGCTTAGAAGGCCGTTCGAGCCTGGGCCGCATCGGCATCATCGTCCACGGCACCGCCGGCCTATTCGATCCCGGCTGGGTAGGCAAAGCCACTCTAGAGTTAAGCAATCTAGGCCGCATGCCAGTAGCCCTCTACCCCGGCATGCGAATCTGCTCCTTCACCTTCGAGCAACTATCCTCAAGGGTCGCAGTGTCCTACCGCAATAAGATAGGCAACAAGTACTCCGGCCAAAATCGCCCGCTGGCAAGCAAGCTAGCAAGCGAGACCGGCGATTCGAAGTAGGAGCAAACGCTGGTGTGAAAATGCGGCTCTTACTCATCCCGCTTGTGGTCCTGTCGGGTCCGTGTTTCGCGGGCGAGGCCTGGCGATACAGCGCGCTTAGCGGCTCATCTGGGAAAGTTTCGCCACTATAAGCATTACGAATTGTCCTCCGCGGAGTATAAGTCGATCGAACACGAGTTTCTTGTCTGGATCGAATCTCGGCTGAAGACGGGTGTCGCATTGACAAGGATGAACGAGGAGCTGAAGGCCGCCGGGCTGCTCGACGAGGAGCCTAAAGATCCAGATGATGTCTTCGACAGTGCTTATGTCGGCTTCCTAGGTGAAATAGAGATTAAGCCGCCCATGGTCGATAAGGATTTGCTTGGTGTGAGATTTGGATTTCACACCGGCAGCTTTTGCAACTTCGACGACACGCTCGTGCTCTATAAACGCAACCCACTGCGGCAAGTGGCGCAAATCAACGCTCAGCAGGGCTACACGCACGGGTATCGTCTTCGTGAATTCACGGCCGGAAGCGATGATCCCGGTATCGGCAGTATGATCGGTTCCCTGTGGGTGGCTTCAAACTGCACCAGTAACTGGAACGGCGAAATTCTTCGGATCGATCTCGCCCACCGGTCCCTTGTCAAGAATGTTTTAGAACAAGGCGTCAGTGCGTTCTTGGTCGATCCGGCGACAATCGTCGTCGAAGACGACACGGTCACCTTTCGCTACCAAACGTCGGTGCACGACTTCACAGTGCTGAATCGCGGAGCAGTTGCGCGCTACCGTGTCCGGAACGGCAGTGCGGTCCGCGAGGCTCCGATTGCCCCATCGTTCGGAGGCTTCATTGACGAGTGGCTGAATTTGAACGACAGCGAGGCCGCCCGGTGGAGCACACCAGACGCGGCCTTACATCATCACGACCTGGCGGCGCGATTGAAGAATGAATCGCTTGAATGGAAGCACGTAGCCGCCTGCCCCGGATCTCCGCCCACGCGAGAGATCGCTATCCAATGGAGCGAATCCAAACAGACCACCGTCTTTCAAATTGGCGGCTCCAACACGAAGGAGTTGCGCATGCTATCTGTTTCCGGCGATCGATCTCCGGGGTGCCGTGAGATCGACATCAGCGGAAATCTAACCAGCATCTTCGGCGAGCCGCCGCAGTAGCTTTCACGTCGCCCAATCGCGATACCCACACTCCGCGCAAAACTTATCCTAAACTCAGTAAGTCCGCGATCGGCGCAGTCGAAAGAACCCAAATGCCCCTCACCTACCGAGCCGTAATGCTTACAAAGACCGGTGGACCCGAAGTTCTCCAAGTCGTCGAACTCCCCCTCGAAAACCCAGGCCCCGGCCAACTTCGCGTGCGAATATGCGCAGCAGGCGTGGGCTCAACTGACCTGAACATGCTGGCGGGCAAGTATCTCTATGCGCCGAAGATGCCCTTCGTGCCTGGATACGAAATCGCCGGCGTGGTCGACGCCATCGGCGCGGGTGTCACTGCGTTCGAACTGGGGCAGCGCGTCGCCGCACTCACGGTCCATGGCGGATTCGCGGAAGTTCTCATCCGCGATGCCGCCGAGTTTCTCCCCATCCCCGACGCCGTCTCTGATCGTGACGCCGCGGCCGTCGTCCTGAACTTCGGCACCGCCTGGCAGATGATTCATCGCACCGCGAAAATTCAACCCGGCCAGACCGCGCTGGTCACAGGAGCCGCCGGAGGCGTAGGAATTGCCGCGCTCCAACTGCTCGCCTCGCCGGAGTCAAAACCTACGGCGCAGCGTCGGCTTCAAAGCACGCAACCGTGCGCTCCCTGGGGGCCACTCCCATCGACTATCGAAAAGAGCCCATCGACCGCGCTGTCCGCGCCCTGGAGCCGAGCGGCGTCGATTTCGTGTTTGACGCGGTGGGCGGCCGCAACATCGGCCCCTGTATAGGCGCAGCCAAGCGAGGCGGAACCGTAGTCAGCTTCGGCTTCCTGGGCGCAACCGGCCAACTCGCCAAGGGAGCCATGTTCGCTAATCTATTTCTCGGCTCACGCTTGCGAGGCCGGCGCGGCAAATTCTACGGCATCACCATGCTGTATCGCAAGGACCACCAGCCGCTGCACGAAGACCTCCCGAAAATCTTCGCGCTCCTCATGGAAAAGAAGATCGACCCGCTGGTCGCCCGCACCTTCCCGCTGCTCGAAGCCAGGCAGGCCATTCAGCTGATTGCCTCAGGCGCCGTCGAAGGCAAAATCGTTCTGGTTGCGCCCTAGTCACTTTAGATAGCGATGCAGAAACTGCGTCGCCCGCGACCATGCGAGCTTCCCGGCCTCCGGCTGGTAAGTAGGACGCGTGTACGCCAGGAAGCCGTGATCGGCGCCTTCATACAGAAAAACTTCCACCGGCGTACCTTGAGCCTTCAGGATCTTTTCGACCTTCTGACTTTCGGCCGCGGACACGGATGCGTCGGCCGTGCCGTGGTGAATTTGGACTGGAACGTTCAGCCGCCTGAGCTCTTCCGCCTTCATCACTCCAGGATGAAAAGCCACCACGGCGTCGATCGCGCGTGAGCGTGCGGCGTACAGCATTGCCAGCCGGCCACCGAAGCAAAACCCCACAATTCCCATGCCGCCCGGCGAGACGAAACTTTGCGCGCGCAGATAGCTGGCACCGGCCTGTATGTCGTCGAGAATGTCCAGCTCCGTGTGGTTCGCGATGAACTTGCTGTAAGCAGCGTTGTTGCCAGGCGTATCGTCCGGCAAGGGATGATAAATATTCGGCGCGAGTCCGGCAAAGCCGCTCAGCGCCAGCGCCGCGCATGTATTGGGAATGTATTCTTCCGAAATCTTGTTGCCCGCGATCACCAGGACCGCTGGATACACACCTTCCGCTTTGGGACGCGCCAGGTATCCGTCGATCCCGTCCTGTCCGTTATGTTTGAAGACCACGCGCCCGTGCTGAATCGCAGGATCGTCCAGCACCCGCGTAGGCGGTTTGGTCTGCCCCTTCACCAGAGCCGCGCTCGCGGCGGCCAGGAATGCACGCCGATCCACTCCGCAACCGTCTTCAAGGCACATAGGAGCTCCAGACACACGAACGGCTCCGTACGAGCTTTTCACGCCCGCGCGGGGCCGTCAAGGAGGAAAACTTTAAGCGGTCTCGGTGCTCTCTTCCACCACCCGGCCATCGAACAAATGAATGTTCCGATCCGCATACCGCGCATACCGGGGATCGTGCGTCACCATGCAAATCGTTGCCCCGCCCCGATGCAGCTCGCGAAGCAGATCCATCACCGCTTCACCGTTGGCCGAATCCAAGTTACCAGTCGGCTCATCCGCCAGCAGGATCGAAGGATCGCCGCCCAATGCGCGTGCCACCGCGACGCGCTGCTGTTGACCGCCGGAGAGCTGTGAAGGATAGTGCTTCACGCGATGCGACATCCCTACGCGTTCGAGAGCCTCATGCACGCGCTTCTTCCGCTCCGCGCTCGGCATCCCGCGATATGTCAGCGGCAGTTCGACGTTCTCATACACCGTTAGATCGCCGATCAGGTTGAACGCCTGGAAGATGAACCCGATTTCGCGGTTGCGAATCCGCGCCCGCTCGCTCAGCTTCAAATTCTGGACCGGTTTCCCGTTCAGAATATACGTCCCGCCGCTCGGCGAATCGAGCAGCCCCAAGATCGCGAGCAGCGTCGACTTCCCGCAGCCCGAAGGTCCCGCGATCGACAGGTATTCGCCCTTCTGAATATCCAGGTGAATCCCGGCCAGCGCGTGCGTTTCCACTTCATCGGTGACGAATACTTTCGTCACAGCTTCCAAATGAATCAAACCATCGGGCATATTGCGGTCTCCCCTAAAAAATCGATTCTCAATTCAACCGAATCCGCGGATTCGTGTCCTGCGCCGACATGTCGGACAAAATCACCTGATCGCCGACCTTCAACCCGTCCACTACTTCAATCGTGTTCACGGAGCTGCGTCCCAACTTCACCGTCACTCGATCCGCGCCCTTCCCGTCGTCTTCCAACTTAAACAAGCTCACGGAGCTGTTCGGCTGCCCGAACACCGGCCGTCCCACGAACACCACATCCGCCAGCCGCTCAATCTCGATCGTTCCGTCCACACTTAGATCCGGAACGGCGCCCGGAGGCAGCGCGCCATCCAGTTTACAATCCACCGTCCGCGTGCCATTCACAATAGACGCATCGATTCGAATTACGTGCCCCGAAACGATTCCGTTCCTTGTATCTACTTCCGCTTTCTGTCCCAGTAAAATGTCTTTCGCCTGAGTTTCGGCTATATTCAGCCGAGCCATCAGCTTCCACGGCTGCGCCACCTTGGCCAACACGTCCCCCGGTTTCACCTTCTGGCCGACTTGCAGCGTCATTTCCTGCATTTTTCCCGCAATCCCGGAGCGGATGGTCAACTCGTCCACCTGCTTCTTTTTGAGCGCCCACTGTGCCTTCAATTTGTCGATCGAGACCTGGGCATTCTCGAGCTGGGCATCCACAGACTGCTGCAAAATCTCCAGTTTCTGCTTTTCTATCTTATACTTGCCGACCAGTTTTTCCCAATTCGCCACCGACAGTTTCACGTCCATGTCGGCCTTCAGGTTCAGCTTCAGCAGCTCCTGATCGCGATCCTTCGTCAATTCCGCCTGCTTCATATCGCTCAACGTCGATTCCACCACCGACTGCTGGTCGAACGTCCCGCTCTGGAGCCTCACCTTAAGATCCTTATATTGCGCGTCCGCCGCCTTCACTTGCCATTGGAGATCGTCAGCCTGTTCTTCCATGTCTGGATTGCTTAATACCAGCAAAATCGCGTTCGGTTTCACGTCATCTCCGGAACGAGCCTCAATTTTCGCCACTTGGCTGTCGAACAGCGCCGGGATCTGAATAATGTCCTCGGGTACCAGCGTTCCCAGGCCGCGTACATCGCGCACCATCGGTCCGCGTTTCACCGAATCGATCCACACCGTCGCCCGCTCCACTGTGGGCGCCGCGGGCTTCAGCTTAGAAAGCTGCCAGCTAATCACCCCCACCGCCGCGACGGTCAGCGTCAGGATGATGATCCGCTTGATCATCTTCTTCTTTGCGACGCCTTCGCGCTTTACGTCCATTGCCATAAAAAACCAGCCCCCAAGGATAATTTTAGTGCGTTACGGGTCCCCTGGGTTAATCGCACGCACCCTGCCAATTGCATCTATCTGTAAAGACTAGCATTCTACGCAGGCGAGTGTCCGTTGCTGGGACGAGCTTGTGCGGATCTAGTGCGAATGAGGAAACCGGGCGTTGGAGCGGGAGACGGGGGTCGAACCCGCGACATCAACCTTGGCAAGGTTGCACTCTACCACTGAGCTACTCCCGCGCACGCAAACCGGCAGTTAATATTGTCACTCCTCAGTGCCCGGTTTGTCAAAGCTTTCTGTTCCTCGCCGTGGTCCAAAAATAGACTGAATTTACCCTGGATGGTTTGTGAAAAACGGGTTGCATTGGAAATGTTCTCTTGTCGGCATGACAACGGTAACTGCATAAAAACAAATGGGATAAAAACACAGAAAGATGTTGCTTCCATCTCGATATTTTGTGCTATGCTGGGACCCGTCGCGCGAAAACGGAGGGCGTTTTCGAAGCCCGGCATGCCAGTTCACGGCGAAGGGTTCCCTATCGGATCGTAACTGAAAGACCGGATTTCCACAGCATGTGGAAATCGTGTGGGAATTGTGCGTCCTGACTGTCGCGCGAGTTGTTCGTAACGGGAGGGGTTGTAACGGGTGATGCAAAACACAGCCAATGCCATGCCGCAGGAGTGGGGCCAAAACGTTTGGGACCAGATCAAGACTCGCCTGTCTATTAAGCTTAGTCCACAGGCCTTCGAAAACTGGGTCATGCGCACCGTCTTTGACGGATTCGAGGCAGGCGTTCTCAGGGTCGTCGTCCCCGACCAGGTCACCAAGGATTTCATAGAGCAGGAGTATGCCGAGGACATTCGCAATACCGCCAGTGAACTCAGCCTGGGTGTGCAGAGTGTCCAGTACATCCCGCGAATTTCCCCTTCTCAAAGCACTCCGGCCGGATTCTCCTCTGAACCTATCTTTCCCTCGGCAGTCGGTCAGATTAATGCGAAGTTTCAGTTCAGCAACTTCGTCGTCGGCTCCTGCAATCAGTTCGCGCACGCAGCCGCACGGGCCGTGGCGAACAGCCCTTCGCGAAGCTACAACCCCTTGTTCATCTATGGCGGCGTGGGTGTCGGCAAAACTCACCTGATGCACGCCATCGGGCGGGACCTGCTCGATCGCTATCCCGGCATGCGCATCGTCTACACCTCCAGTGAGCGGTTCATGAACGAAATGGTCACCTGCATCAAGTCGGAGCGCATGCCCGCGTTTCACCGCCATTACCGCTCCGCCGACGTGCTGCTGGTCGACGATATCCAGATCCTGGCCGGCAAAGAGCGCACCCAGGAAGAGTTTTTTCACACCTTCAACGAGCTCTACGATCACCAGAAACAGATCGTCATCTCGAGCGACTCTGCGCCGAAAAGCACACCCGGCTTAGTCGAGCGTCTGCGCTCCCGTTTCGAATGGGGTCTGATGGTCGACATTCAGCCGCCCGACCTCGAAACCAAAATGGCCATCCTCGATAAAAAATCTGAGATGGAAGGCATTTCTCTTCCCGAAGATGTCCGCAACTATATCGCGACCAAAACCAAGTCCAACGTTCGCGAATTGGAAGGCGCCCTTGTAAAGCTGATCGCCTATTCCTCTGTCACCGCATCCCCCATCACTCTCGCGATGGCGCAACAAATCCTGAAATACCTGATCCCCAATCAGGAGCGCCGGATCAGCATGGATTCCGTCCTCAAAGCCGTAGCCGAGCGCTTCCAGTTGATGCCCTCCCAGCTCAAGCAGAAGACCAATGCAAGGCAGATTGCCTACCCGCGCCAGGTCGCCATGTACATGATTAAGGAGCTGACTCAATCCTCGCTCCCGGAGATCGGCCGCCTGTTCAGCGGCAAGCACCACACCACCGTCCTGCATTCCGTGCAGAAGATCGACAAGCTGCGCCAGAAGGACCCGGATTTGAACAGGTTAATACACAGCATAACGGACTCTATCCATTGAACTTGCTATTTTTTTCCACATCGGCCCCTCGCAAACGCCTGTGAACCCCTGTGGATGAACCCCCGGACCCCAAAAACATGCTCAGAAAACTACCCTGTTTAGCACATCTGGAGATGACTTTAACCCCAAGGTCTTGCTATAATTTACAGAGAAATCAACTTTTCAACAGTCCCTATGAATCTTCTTCTTATCTAGTTACATAATTTAGAACACTAGAAAGAAGAGCCTAAGGAACCGTCTCATGGAATTCACCGTCAGCAGGGCAGATCTGGTTCGTGAACTGAACCTCTCGCAAGGTGTGGTTGAGAAGAAGACGACGATTCCGATTTTGTCGAACGTTCTGGTCGAAGCCAAAGATGACAAGATCCATCTCACCGCCACGGATCTGGAGCTGGGTATCCGCTGCTCCTGTGCCGCGCGCGTGAAGAAGGCCGGCGCAGGCACCATACCCGCGCGCCGTCTTCTCGATTACGTGCGCTTGCTGCCCGATTCCGACGTTCAGGTGAAGATCCAGGAGAACCACTGGGCCAGCCTGGTCTGCGGCAGGTCCCGCACGCGCATCGCCGGCATGTCGCGCGAAAGTTTTCCGGAGCTTCCACAGATGCCGGAGGTGATGGCCGAGATTCCGATTGGCGTCCTGGCCTCACTGATCCAGAAGACAATTTTCTCAATCTCAACTGAAGAATCGCGCTTCACGCTCAACGGCGCGAAGCTGATTCTGCGCAAGGGCGGCGTGGTGATGGTCGCTACCGATGGCCACCGCTGGCCATGGCGGAAAGTAGCGAAGAAATTCCCGGGATCAACGCAGCGTACCGCGCGCTGCTTCCCCGAAAAGCCATGCAGGAATTGCAAAAGCTGGCAGGCGAGTCTGATCCCGCCGCCATCGTGCGCTTCTCCGGCGATGAGAACCATCTATTCTTCCAGCTCGGCGACCGGCTCTTGCTGAGCCGCAAGTTGACCGGAAATTTTCCCGATTGGGAACGCGTGCTTCCGAAAGAACAGCCCAATTCAGTCACCCTGGAGCGCGAAGAGTTCCGCGCCGCCATCGAACGCGTCGCCCAGTTCTCAGATGAGCGTTCGCGGGCCATACGCGTCCGTGTTGCGCCGATGAAGTGAAGATCCACTCCTCGGTCTCAGAAACCGGCGAGAGCGAAGAGAGCATCCCGGCGACGTACGAGCGGCACCCCCGTCGAGATCGGATTCAACGCGCAGTATCTGCTGGACTTTCTCCGCGCCGTCGGGGAGCCCAGGTCTCATTCTTGTTCAAAGATCCGAACAGCGCCGGAGAAATGCGGCCGGCGGGCGATAAGGCGGAGCACTACCGTTACGTGATCATGCCGATGCGGATTTGAAGAATTAGCAATTTGAAAGTCAATGACTACCAACATTCGCCGACACGACATTACGATTCCACCAGTATCAAAGTGCTAGAAGGACTGGAGGCAGTCCGGTTGCGGCCCGCCATGTACATTGGCTCGACCGGCGAGGCTGGTCTGCATCACCTGGTCTACGAAGTCGTCGACAATTCCGTGGACGAGGCGCTCGCCGGTCACTGCACTGAAATCAACGTCACCATTCACGAAGACAACTCGGTTACCGTGGTCGATAACGGCCGCGGCATTCCCGTCGACATTCACGAAGAAGAAGGCGTCTCGGCCGCGCAGGTCGTGATGACCAAGCTCCACGCCGGCGGCAAGTTCGATTCCAATTCGTATAAAGTCTCCGGCGGCCTGCACGGCGTCGGTGTGAGCTGCGTCAACGCGCTGTCTGAACGTCTCCATCTCGAAATTTGGCGCGAAGGTCACTTTCGAGCAGGATTACGCGCGCGGTATTCCCATGGCGCCGCTCGTAAAGACCGGCAAATCCGGCCGCAAGACCGGCACCAAGATCACCTTCAAACCCGACCCGCACATCATGATGCCACGAAGTTCAACTTCGACACCTTGTCGCAGCGTCTGCGCGAGCTGGCATTTCTGAACAAAGGCCTGAAGATCACGCTAAGCGATGAGCGCGAAGAGCCTGCCCGCGCCGTCGAATTCCTGTTCAGCGGCGGCATCGCCGAATTCATCAAGCACCTGAACAAAGGCAAAGTCCGTCCTGCATGACAAGCCCATCTACTTTGAAGGCGAGCGCGAAGTCTCGAACGGCATTCTCACCATGGAAGTGGCGCTGCAATATAACGATTCCTACAGCGAATCCGTCTTCAGCTTTGCGAATAACATCAACACCGTCGACGGCGGCTCCCACCTGACCGGATTCCGCAGCGCGCTGACGCGCACCATCAACGCCGCCGGGCAGCAGGCGGGCTTGTTCAAGGACGTAAAAGAGAATCTCAGCGGAGACGACGTGCGCGAAGGCCTAACCGCCGTCATCAGCGTGAAACTCCCGCAGCCGCAATTCGAAGGCCAGACCAAGGGAAAACTCAACTCCGATATCAGGGTTTCGTAGTCCAGTTCATCAACGAAAAGCTGGGCGAGTTCTTCGACAAGAATCCGTCGGTGATGAAGAAGATCGTCTCGCAAAGCGATCGACGCTGCCCGCGCGCGTGAAGCCGCCAGCAAAGCCCGCGATCTTACCCGCCGCAAAGGCGCGCTCGATTCGGGCGGCCTGCCGGGAAAACTGGCTGACTGCCAGGAGAAAGATCCCGAGCGCTGCGAGCTGTTCCTAGTCGAGGGCGAATCGGCAGGCGGCACCGCCAAGAGCGGCCGCGACCGCCGCTATCAGGCCATCCTTCCTCTGAACGGCAAAATTCTCAACGTCGAGAAGGCCCGCTACGACAAGATGCTGGGCCACGAAGAAATTCGCGCCATGATCACCGCCATCGGCACCGGCATCGGCAAGGATGATTTCGATCCCGCCAAGCTGCGCTACGGCAAGATCATCATCATGACCGACGCCGATGTGGACGGCTCCCACATCCGCACGCTGCTGCTCACGTTCTTCTTCCGCCACATGCAGGAGCTGATCAAGCGCGGCCACGTCTACATCGCCCAGCCGCCGCTCTATCGCATCAAGAAGGGCAAATCCGAAAAGTACATCAAGGACGACAAAGAATTCACCCGCGAAATTCTTCGCCGCGCCACCGAAAACATCAAAGTCGAGCTAGCGCACGGCGCTGATGCAGCAGCCCTCAACCATCGAAGGAACCGAGCTGCGCAATTTCCTGATGCAACTCGACGACTTCCAGATCACCTGGCGCCGGCTCGAACGCCGCCTCCGCGATTCTCGCGTGGTGGAAGTTCTGGCCGCTCGACCCTGGCCCTCGATACCAAAGCCGATTTCGCGGAAGAGAAAAACCTCCAGGCCGTCCTCGACGCCTTGAAAGAATCGAAGATCGAAACCGAGCTGAAGCGCGAAGAAGAGCATTCCGCCTGGATGGTGGTCTTCAAAGATCCCACCAACGCGGAGCGCGCCATCAATATCGAGCTGCCGGCCAGCCCGAATACCGCCGCCTGCGGACCATCGCCCGTCAACCGGCCAAATACAATCAGCCGCCCTTCACCGTGATTCGCGACACCCATCGCGAAGTCCAGCCGAATTGGCGCGAGCTGTTCGCCTACGTGAAGAACGAAGGCTCCCGCGAAATCAGCATCCAGCGCTACAAGGGCCTGGGCGAGATGAACGCCGAGCAGCTTTGGGAAACCACCATGAACATCGAAACCCGGACGCTGCTCAAAGTCAACGAAGGCGACGCCGTCGAAAGCGACAAAATGTTCACCACGCTAATGGGCGAAGACGTAGAAAGCCGCCGCAAATTCATCGAGGAAAACGCTCTAGACGTCCGCAATTTGGACGTCTAAGCTCACAGCGCGGAAGCGGTAAAGCCAATTCGCTTGCGCAGGAAATGGGTCCGCTGATTCATCGGCTTATCCAGCAATCGCCGGATCATCTCGATCAACGCGCGATCACTTTCGGCCGCTACCGCCGCGAGTTTTTGATTTCTGCTCACGCGCTTTTTCTTCATACTTTAAGGCCGGCTTGTTCAAGCGCCCGGGCCCGTGGCCGAGCGTCCATAAGTCACTTTATCACCTCAATCCACATAAACCCGCTTCACCCGCGCATGGATCCCGCACAGCACGCTATAGGAAATCGTCCCCGCCCACCGCGCCATCTGCTGCGCATCAATTGCCACCTCGCCTTCCGAGCCCATCAGAGTCACCGCGTCCCCCGCCCGCTACCCGAGGCGACGCCGTAACGTCGATCGTCGTCAGATCCATCGACACCGCGCCGATGATCGGCGCCAGCTTCCCCCCCGCGATCACCTTGCCCCGATTCGATAGCCGATGCGGGATGCCATCCGCATACCCCGCCGCCAGCACCGCGATGCGAGTCGCCCGTGCCGCCCGATGAATGCCTCCGTATCCGATGCGCGCCCCCGCCTCGATGTCCTTCACCGCCAGCACCGTCGCCTTCCACGAAAGCGCCGGCCGGACCTCGATCGCAGCCGGCGGCACCGGCCCGCGCCCCGGCGAAACATAGCCGTAAATCGCATGACCCGGCCGCACCAGATTCCCCCAAGCCTCCATTCTCCGGTACGCCACCGGAATCGTGCTCGACATATGCACATACCGCGGCATCACACCCTTCGCCGCGAAACCCCGCCAATACGCGATTCGAAATGCGCGATCTGCTCTTCCGTCTGGGAGCTCTCATAATTCGCCGACGATGCGAAGTGCGTCATCACGCCTTCGAGCGGCGCCGGTGCCGCCGCCACGGACCGCAAAATCTCCTCCGCGCTCCGCCCGAGTCCCCAGTCTTCCCATGCCGCTGTCGATCTTTCAGATGATAAGGAACGCGCACGCCGACCAGGTCTTCCAGCGAATGAATCACCGGCGTCAGCCGAAATTCCTCCAGAGCCCCGCGCTCCTCGGGCAGAAAATCCGCCATGACCAGAATCCGCGCCGCGATCCCCGCTTCCCTCAGCGCCACGCCCTCTTCCACGTTCGATACCGCCAGCCACTTCACGCCTTCTTTTTCCAGCACCCGCGAAACCTCCATCGCGCCATGCCGGTAAGCGTCAGCCTTCACCACCGGCATCACTTCGACCGAATCCCCCGACCACTGCCCGCACAGCGCGGTAATTCGCGCGAATGCGGGACCGCGATACTTCCACCCAGCTCCTCATCTCAGCCAGCCCGATCAGCAATTTCTCATACGCGTCCGTCACCGCGTCCCAACTGTATCGCGACCGCACTCTCTCCATCGCTCGACGCCGCCACTCTGCCCGCTCCTCCTCCGGCATCGCCAGAACGCGCCGCAGAACCTCGGCCAGATTCGATGCATCGAAACGGCGATCCCCGCGCCCCCGGCCACCTCGGCATTTTCCGGCGTGTCGAGATACAACGTCAGCGCCCCGCGTCCCATCGCCTCGATCAAAGCCGGATGCGTGCCGCCCACCTCAGTCGCATGGATGTAAGCGAAACAATGCGACCCCAGTTCCCGATATCCCTCGCCGTAAATCGCGCCGGGAATCACGACGCGCGGATCGCGAGTGTCGCGCACGCGGCCGATATATTCCGCCGCGTAAGGCGCATCGCCGATCAACGCGAGCTTCAAGGGCGTCCGCAGCGCTCGAAAGCTTCGCGCACCAGCAGCGCGTTATTCTCCGGCTCCATGCGGCTGACGTATAGAAAATACTGCGCCGCTCCAGCCCCAGCCGTCGAGCACAGCCGCGTCTCCACCGCGCCGATCTCCGCGCCGTAAGGAATCATCTCCGAGGACCGTTTGGTAGCGCTCCCGATAATATTCGGCGATGCTTTGCGCATCGGTGACCACGGCGTTCGGCATCCACGTCGCCAGCCATTCCGACATCCGGTACCATGCCTTGGCCAGCGCGATTCCATTTCTTGCGATGCCGCTCCAGGCCGTCGACATTCAGCGCCACCGGCATGCCCAGGACGCGCGGGATCCAGGTGAACACCGCGTTCGCGGCGTTGCAGTAAAGCACCGCATCCTGGCGCGCGTGCGCAGCCAAGATGTAACGTCGATAAAAAGGTGTGCGCGACCGTGTCGAAATATTTGTGCCGGATGGTGGGCAGATATTTCAGACGCACGCCGCGGTAGGAGGGTTCGGGATACTTTTCGCGGCAGTAGACGGTGATGCTGTGACCGCGCGCCGCCAGCCGCGTCGAAAGCTCTTCGGCGAAAGTCTCGAAACCGCCATAGTGGGCGGGATGCCGCGGGTGCCGAGGATCGCGAATCGCACCTGATCTGCTGAATTGCCGGCGGCCATTCAGCCGCGGGCGGCGCGACCCGGCCAGCGCCCGCGCGGTCGGCTTCGGGCGCCGGCCGGCTCACGGGCTCATAGGAGAACCAGCTGGAAATATAGTCGTCCTTGGCGCGCCGGCGCTTCATGATCTCGCGGCGCTTGGCCATCACCCGCTTCCAGTTGCGCGCCAAATACCAGAACGCCTTGAGCGACCGTGCTCGTGCAGAATGCACGCGCCGACCACCACCAGATCGCGCGCCGTGATCGACGAGCCAGTTGCGGCGATAGAGATCCGGCGTCATGTTCTTGATGCGCATCAGGAACCGGTTCTTCACCGAGTGCATGTTGATGACCGGCGGCAGCGCCCGCCGGTTTCCCGGCAGAACATTGCGCACGTGATAGCCGCGCGCCAGCGGCGTATAGATACAGCGCCAGCCCATCAATTGCGCGCGCCAGGCCACGTCGGCGTCTTCGCGATAAACAAAAAAATCCGGAGTCGAAGAACTCGCCCTGATCGAGATATCGTCGATCATCTGGCGGCGATACAGCGCCGCCGCCGCGGTTGCGCCGAATACATATTCGAAATTCAGATAGTGCCCGTTGTCGACTTCCTGGCTGCCGCGATCCAGATGCCGCAGCATGGGCGTGAAGTAGATGCCCGTGGAATCCACCAGCTGTTTATCCGGCAGATCGAAGGTGGCCCGGATCGTCAGCAGCTTCCCGCAGACCGTGCCGACTTTGGGATCCACCTGCCCGGCCTCCACCAGCGCCTGGATGAAGTTCGGCAGCAGCAGAACATCCGGGATTCAGCGTCAGGACCCATTCGCCCTGCGACAGCCCAATCGCCTGGTTCTGCGCCGCCGCGAAGCCGATATTTTCATCGTTGTAGTAAATCCGGCAGCGATCCGCGAACTGCTCCAGCATGTCCACGGTTCCGTCGGTCGACGCGTTGTCGATCATGATGATTTCCAGATTCGGGTACTTTTGCTCGAGCACCGATTCCAGGCAGCGTTTTATGAATCGGCCGCTATTGTATGTGACGACAGTGACAGATACCAAATCGTTATAGGCCATGCAGATAAATCAGGAATTCGTCGGGACTACCCCGCGCCCTCTCGATGAAATAAGGCACACGCCTGCGTAACGGACAATCTTGCTATATAGCTTTATGGGTTCTACGTTTCGCTGCTGAATCATGCCCGCGAACGCCCGCGGGAATGAACTGAGCACCACCGCCGCGCAAACGCCCCTATATCCCAATGGACGGAAGTGCTTAGAAGCATACTTTAGAAGGCTAACACACCAGAACCACGCTCGGCATCCTTCCGAAAGACCGCGGATGGAATGCGCACCCTGATGACTCGCCGTCACTTGCGGAACATATTGAATTTCATAACCCGCGTTCACCGCCCGCCGGCAGAAGTCCACGTCTTCGAACCAAATCGGATGAAACCTCTCGTCGAAGCCCCGAAGCGCCTCCCACACATCCCGCCGAAACATCAGGAAAGCTCCCGCCGGTTGCTCCACACTTGCCGCTTGCTCGAGCGATCCATCCAGATATCGATACCGGCGATTCACTGGGTTCGACGGCCATAAACGATTGATTCCAAACAACTCGAAAATCAACGAGGCAGGCGTCGGGAATCGGCGCACCGTAGAATCCCGCTTGCGCGCGGCCCGTTTGATCCGACCAACTTGCCGGCGGCAAGGCCGTACCGCCGGCTTGCCTCCACCAGCGCATCAACCTGGGTGAGTAGTTTAATGTCTGGATTCAGCAGGAGGATAAATTCGGCCTCGGTCGCCGCCATGCCTTGGTTGACCGCGGCGGCAAATCCACGATTCTCCGGCTTGGCGATCACCTGTCCCGGGGCATCCGCGATGCACACGTGCCATCGCGTCGAAGCGTTGTCCACCACAATCGGGGTCACGTTGGAGCCATCTTAGCCGAGAGCCTCCAGGCATGTCTCGATGACTTCCGCCGAGTTGTACGTGACGATCACCGCCGCAGCAGCCAGAAGTATGCCCTCCAGTACCGGTCGAATCCCTGCTGCTGCTCCAGCTCAAAAATTTCCTTTTCACTAGATTCGATGATGTCTCGAATCCGATTTGTTCTCACTACTTTTCACGCTGGGCGTCGTTGCCGACGTAAGCGTCGGACGATGTTCGCACCCTAAGCCCGAATCTTGCCCCGCAGATAAGAAAACCCCTTTGCGTGACGAAGAGCAACTAATCCCCATAGCAATTGGCCCGCCACCATTGGCCAGCGCGGCTGACCCTGGAAGTGCTTTCGCGCCAACAGCACTTGATTGCGGGAGATCAACCGTACTGTATCCGAATTCCACGCCCCCAGGGTGGAACTGCCGCGATGATAGGCGATGGCGCCCGGAACATAACGCCCCAGTCCGTCCCGCCAGCGCCGCTCGAAGGCCGAAATCCACGTCTTCCAGATAAGACCCGAAGCCTTCATCCAGCACGCCCGATCTCCTCAAACAGGTCGCGGCGGAATAAAGCTGCCGTCATCGGTGCGAACCGGATCTGCCGGGGCTGATTCCACATGCGGCGTCCGGCTTCCCCGCGCCGCACCGGCAGGCGCAAGCGCCGCGGGAAATTCCGTCGAAAGCCCCATCGATGATCGACGGTTCCGAGGCGCGCAGAGTCTTTCCCGTAACGAACAGGAATTCCCCTCGCTCCAAGCCAGCAGAGTCTCGAACCAATCGCGGCGTCCAAAGTCACATCGTTATTCAGGATCGCCACCCAATCGGCGCGCGCGGCTTCAATTCCACGATTCACCGCGGCGGCGAATCCCAGGTTGCTGGGCAGCGCGCACCACTTTCGCGCCAGCATCGTCCAGCATGCCAGCCGACCCATCGGTCGACCCGTTATCCACCACGATGATCTCATCGAACCGCGCCTGTCTGCGCGACCAAGCTTGCGAAGAGTTCATCCAGCAGCTCTCGGCGGTTCCAATGAGGATAACGACGGCGGCGACGGTCATGAAAATCGCTTCTTCACCAGGAACCAGAGATTATAGAATCCGTCGCGCCAGGGATTCAGCTTGATCTCGCCCAACCGCGACGTATACATAATCGGCGAGCTCGGCGAATCGCACGCGGTCGGTTCTTCAGCGCCTCAATCTTGATCTCTTCCGAAAACGCCATGCCGTCCGAGACCAGTTTCATGTCCTTCAGCATCGATCGGCGGAAAACCCACATGCCCGACTGCGAATCCCGCACCCAGCGGAAATACAGCACCGACATCGCGACCGAAAGATCCAGTTTCCGACTTTATGTTTCAAGCTCATCGCCTGCGGATCGCGCACCGGGAAGCGCGAGGCATTCAGAAAATCCACGTCCAGATGAAGAAAAGCTTCGAGCAGATAGGAAATCGCATCCGGCGGATAACTGTGATCGCCATCGAGCGTCACAATGATGTCGCCGGGGCCGACGCGAAACCCGTCTTGTAAGCTGCGCCCGTATCCGCGAACATCTTCGCGAATCACCTTCGCGCCGAAACCCGCGCGACTTCCGAAGTCCGGTCCGTTGACCCGTTGTCGACCACAATCACTTCGTCGACAAACTCCGGCATCCGCCGCAATACCTATTCGATCCCCTGTTCTTCATTCAGGCATGGAATGATTACCGTGATTCTCTGACTCTTGTACATTCAGCCGATTCACCAGAATAACCCCTGCCCTCTGTATTATTGGAATATGAAGTTGTTGTTTGCTGCCGCTCGCGGCGAGATCGCCATGGCCGCGGCCGCCCCTGTAATCGGCGAGGTCAAAGCCATCTATGTGCTCCCGATGTCCAATGCGCTGGATCAATTCCTCGCGACCCGCCTCACCACCGGAACGTCCTCCCAGTGGTCACCGACCCCCAGAAGGCCGACGCGATTCTCACCGACCGCATCGGAACCGCCTTTGATTCCAACTGGACGATTATACGTCCCCAAGCCCCCTCCTCCTCCCAAGAAGGACCGACGAAAGACACGCCCGGACGTGCGACGATCACGCCAAGCCCGTGATCCAGCCCCGAACCCGCGCCCGCGGCACCATTTTCCTGATCGATCGAAAGACCCGCAACGTCCTCTGGAGCATCTACGTTCTCCCCAAGAGCACCTCTCCCGATGAGCTGAACCGCGTTGCCCAAAAGATCGCCGCCAAGCTCTAGCAGGATCGAAGGGCAAGTAGCGATGTTGGCATGTATCCCCCGCGCTTTGAGGAAGCCCTGATCTACGCCACCCGTCTTCACGCGAGTCAGACTCCGCAAAGGCTCGGGAATCCCTATATTTCTCATCTCATGGCCGTCGTCCGCTCTGACCCTCGAATACGGCGGCGATGAGGACGAAGGCCATCGCCGCGCCTGCTTCACGATGCCGTCGAGGATCAAGGCGGCCAGGCCGACGCGCGCCGAAATCCTGCCACCGTTTCGGACCCGCCGTCACCGCAATCGTCGACGGTCTGTACCGACTCCGAATACGACCCCAAGCCCCCCGTGGCGCGAGCGTCAGCGAAGCCTACATCGCCCGCCTTCGCACCGCCCCGCGATCCGTTCAGTTAGTCAGCGGCTGCGACAAGCTCCACAACGTCCGCTCGATCGTCATGGATTACCGCACCCACGGCGAAGCCTTCTGGACCGATCTTCAACGGCGCGTCGCGACGGCACGCTCTGGTTTTATGAACGCCGTCCGCGACGCCCTGCGCACCGGCGAAGTCCCGGCCGTCGTAGCCGAACTAGACCGCGCCCTGGCCGAACGGATCTCCGATTCGCCTTGCGCATCCGCTTGACCTCCCCTATAACTATCCACCAGCCGCTCCGTCATCGCCCGCATATCCCGCTTCGCCACCACATCCGCCCGCGCCCGCCGAGCCATCTCCGCCGCCTCCCCTGGATTCTCGATCAGCTTCAACACCCGCTCCGCGAATCCCTCAGGATCATCCGCCAGCGCACAAATTTCCCCGTCCACCGACGCGAGCCCCTCCGCCCCCAGCCTCGTCGACACCACCGGAATCCCCGCCGCGAACGCCTCCAGCAACTTCACCCGCACCCCCGACCCGCTCAGGATCGGACACACGAACACCGCATACCGCCCCAACGGCTCATGCACATCTTTCACGAACCCGACCAAATCGATCGCCTCCGCCTCCGGCAGCGAATGCCGAGGCGGCGGGTCCGACCCGATCACCACCAGCCGTACCCGAGGCTCCTTCGCCCGCACCAGCGGCAACACCTGCCTGACGAACCAATGCAAAGCCTCCTCATTCGGCAAATGCCGGAACCCCCCCAGGAACAGCAGCGTGAACGGCTCCCGCCCATCCGCCCGAAAATCATACAACGACGTATCGATCCCCGCGCGATACCCCGGATCGATCCGTTCCCGCAGCTCCGGCAAAAATGACGCGAGATATTTCCCGTTGTCCTCGCTGCACACCTGGATCCGATCCGGCTTCGGCAGCATCTCCAGCTCATACCGCAGCGACCGCAGATATTCCCACCGGGCCTTCGTCTTCGTCACTCGCTTCTTCATAAACGGCAGCCGCCGCGCAATCGACTGGAAATAAATATCGTGCTCGAACAAAATGCTGGAATATGTTTGAACTGCCCGGCGTACTGCCCCATCACCGTATATTCCAGTTGCAGCACATCGATCTGCATGCAGATAAATCTGCCGGTGGATCAGCCACGCCAGGTCGGGATTCCGAAATTCCCGCACCGCATGAGGTTCCGACCGATCCGATTACCTTCTGCCGCCCCTCCATCCGCACGATATATTCCACCGACGCGCAGATCCGTTCCAGCTCCCCATGCGCCTTGCGCTCATGCGGATAATCCAGCAGCACGATCAGATGCAGCTCCGTCAGCCGAGCCAGCTCCCGAACCGTCTGGTACATGAAGACTCCCCCGCCATGTACCGGCGGACAAATCGGGTAAGGAGAAACAAACAAGACCCGCAACCGGTCCTGTTCCACCACTTCGAACGTGTCGCGAAAATGCCCGCCCAGCGGCCTTCGGAACGCCTCCCGTATCCGAAACCGCCGCCAGCGCTCGCGCCCGAAATCGCGAAACCACGGCTCGCGGAAGCTGCCAGAACGCCCTCGCGATCCCTCCAAAGTTCGGCCGTTCCGTCGAATCCCCGAACACCCAGCTCAACATCGCGCCGCCCCACACGTAAAAGAAATGTGGCAACAGCATCCGCCACTCGATGAATGTTCTTCCACGTGAACAACACAAAATTCTTCTTGAACACCCTTTGAATATAGGTATGACTGAACCGCTTCCCGATGGTCCCGCGATGTTCGTGATACACCACGCTCGCCGGCTGATATAGCACCTTCCACCCGCGCTTCCACGCCATGTAGCCCAGGTCTGTGTCCTCCAGATAGAACGGCGCCAGCAGCCGATCGAATCCCCCCAGCTCCAGAAATTTCCGCCGGTCGAACGCGCACGACCCTCCGCCGCCGTAAAAACATGGATACGGTTCCGTGCATCGCCGGCTCGTCCGATGCCGCACGCGCAGTCCGCCTTGCTGCCACCACGCCCTCCGTCAAGCCCGGTTTCCTCACGCAGCTTGTCCGGATCGGAGAAAAATATCTGGCAAGACACGGCGAAAACTTTTTCGTCGGCGAATCCTCCGAGCAGCGGCGCCAGAAAATCCCGCTCCACCCGCATGTCGCTGTTCAGCAGCACCACCATGTCGTGTCTGCGCATGCTCGAATCCCGTATTCGATCCGCCGCCGAACCCCAGATTTTCCTCGAGCGCGATCAGCCGCACCTGCCGGGAACCGTTCCAGCACCAATTCCGCGCTGCCGTCGGTCGACCCGTTGTCGACCACGATCACTTCGCTTCCCGGCCATTGTGCCGCCGCCGCGATCACCGACGGAAGATACTTTTCGAGCAGATCCCGCCCGTTCCAGTTGGGAATCACAATGCTCGCAGCAGCCGTTCGAGCGCCTTTAGACGTTCACGGTTCTTGTCGGCGGACGAAGCCGGCAGACAAGATCACTAATCAGCAGCGTCGAGAGCCGCAACGAACAACAGAACCGGCGAGAGCAGCGCCAGCGGCAGACCCCTAAGTATGCGCCACAGACCGCCCAGCAGTCGCTGCGCATCAACCTTCCACCCGCGGACCCAGCCCACCGCGCGCCCCAGCTTCAGCCATCGCGATTCGCGCATCATTCGAAACTGCGCTTCGATCGTCTCCAGCCGTTGGTGGAGTTCCTGCGCCCAGCGTGTGCGTTCCACCACCGTGGCCTCAGCCGTATCCAGCAGCCGGACCGTCTCGGCCAGCTCAACACATTTCTTCGCAAGCTGCCCGATAAGCGCCGCTCGGTTTCGAGCGCCCATTCGGTCTCTCCGCGATATTTCGTCTCCGAAGATCCGCCACCTTCCCGTTCGTATCCCGCACGCCATCTCCGCGCCGGCAGCCTGTTCCGCCTCGAATTCGTCTTGAAGCTGCAGCGATGCGCTGCCGGCGCCGCTTTCCAATTTTTCGTCCAGCTCCAGAGCCCAGCGATTCTGCTCTTCGAGGTGCCGCGTCTGCTCGGTCATGGATTTCGACCAGCTTCTGCCGTTCCGCAATCACTTCGTCGAGCCACCGCTTCGTTAGCCGAGCTCGTCTGCAAGCATCTGGATATGCTGCTCGCGTTCGCGCAGGACAAATTGGTTGCACGAGGTACATAAAGAAAACTGCGCGGCTCGATCGACGAGTTCACCGAGCACACCGCCACAAAGAAATGCGCTTCTTCCGGTGATTCGGAGTGCCGTCAATCCGGGCATCCGGCGGCCTTACCGCCCGTTCCACCGGCGAAAACAAGAACGATTCCAAACGGTTTTGCAGCAGCATCTCACGCTGCGGAAAAAACTCCGACAACGCCGCGCGAAATTCCTCAAATTCAAATTCGTGCGCGTGAAAAGGATTCGGCCCATCCTTCGCCCGCGATTCCGCGTAATAAAGCTTATTCGGCGTCGAGACCAGGAAACTCCGTCCGTCATGCAGCACTCGTCGCGATTCCGCCAGCAGCGATCGCCAATCCGCCAGATGCTCGATCACCTCAAAAGCCGTCACCAGATCGAAACGAGCCGTCTGTGAAAGGTAGCGCCGTCGCCGCCGCCCGCAGAAACTCGATATTCGGAGCGCATAATGCGCCCGCGCATAGCTCACCGCTTCGTCAGCCGGATCGATGCCGACCGCAAAACTTCCGCGCCCCGCGAGCTCGGCCGCTCCATACCCAGTCCCGCATCCGATGTCCAAGCTTCGTCCGATGCCCGCATAGCCGCGACGCGAACGCGTAGCGTCGCCATGTGTTCCGCCCACAGATCGTCGTTGACTTCGCCGGGAATCACCCGTTCGCCCGTGAATTCGATCACAGGTCCAACGCTCCGGCGGGAACCGCGTTGATCTTGGAATTGACCTCCACCCGGCACGGGAAGTGAAGCTGCCCGTAAATCGGCGGGTCTGAAGCTCGACATCTGGAGCGCCACCGCATTGTCGATCCAATCGCACATGGCGTAATGCTCTAAAGTCCCGTCCGCCACCGCTGGTGAAAACGAAAACGTGGAAGCATAGAGAGCTGGTAAATCGATATAGAAATCCACCGTGCAAACTTCGCCCGCCGTCATCGGCGGCAGAGCGATGCCCTTCGCGAGCCGTATTCGTGCCCGCGAAATCCACTCCCAGGTGATTCCGGAACATGAACCCAACGATGGGCCGATCTAGATTAGCTTTCGCCCGAACGCTGATTCTGACCACGATCGTGGAATGAGGGTCTAAAGCGTTCAGTTTGTGGCCGGCGTCGTCGCAGACCGCAATCCCCAGAATCTCCGCCCGCCCGTCCCCGAACCGGTGGTCGATATTCGGAATATCTTCAATCACTTCGACGGGAGCGTGAAGCGCCGCTCTGGCTTCGCGCACGACCGGTCGTGTGCCACGTATTGGCCGTCCTTGGCATCCATCGCCGCCAGATACTTCGTGACCACGACATCGGTCTTCCCGATGGCCATCATGTGCGCCCGTGCTCGAGCCATATCGCCCGGTCGCCCAGCGCCTTCACATCGCTGGTCGAATGGGATACGAACAGGATCGTAATCCCCCGGGAACGCAATTCGTGAACCTTGCGCATGCATCGCTGCCGGAAATAAACATCGCCCACCGAAAGAGCCTCATCCACCAGCAGGATCTCGGGGTCCAGATGAATCGCCACGGCGAACGCCAGGCGAACGATCATCCCGCTCGAATATGTCTTGACGGGCTGACTAATGAATTCCCCGATCTCCGCAAACGCCTCGATTTCCGGGAACCGCCGGTCCATCTCCTTGTTAGACAGCCCCATGATCGCGCCGTTCAGATAAACGTTGTCGCGACCGGAAAACTCGGGATTAAACCCGGCCCCAGCTCGAGCAGCGCGGCCACTCGTCCGTTGACCGCCGCGGTCCCGACGTGGCTGCAGAATTCCCGCGCAGATCTGCAACAGGGTGCTCTTGCCGCAGCCGTTTTCACCGACGATGCAGAACGTCTCGCCTCGCGGACTTCGAAAGAAACGTCGCGAAGCGCCCAATAATCGCGTATGAAAACGCCGCTGGTTAAAGGTCGCCAGCTCCTTCAGCCGATCCCCCGGCGCGGCGTAGATGGAATAGCTCTTGGAGACACCCGAAAATTCGACGGCGAGCACTATTGCGATTGTAGACCATGCGTCGGTTTCAAACGAAGTAATGGTCCACCTGAATTTCCGGAACCCAAGCAGGATCCTTTTTAAGGCAGCTCGCGGTGGAGCGATCGAAAGGCGGGTGCCAATTTATTCATCATCGTAAGTCACGCGATATATTGCTGGACAGTAAAAGGTAATAAGTCCCATGCCATCTGAGGGTTGTAGGATTCCCAACTGAACAAGTTTGGTCAGGTCTGACTTCGCCGTTGGATAGGTAACCGCAAATCGTTTGGTGTAAGTCTTTAACGAAATCACAGGGGTCTCGAACAGGCTGTCAACTAAGCCTGCAAGTCTGACACTACCGCCCTTGAGTCGTTTGTGGAAGTCGCGATAGAGCGTCAGGAGTTTGTCGCACCGTTTTTCTGTGTCGGCTGACTGTACGATGACCCCCTCCAGGCAGAACTGTATCCAGGACTCCCAATTCGCATTTGTACTCACCCCGAGAAGTAGATCGATGTACTGGTCCTTGTTTCTTTCAAAGAACGCACTCATGTAAAGCCATTGGCTTGCAAGTTTGCACCACTCCGAGGTAGTAAAGGAGAGTAACAGTCTACCCACGCGTCCATTTCCATCGCCAAAGGGATGTATCGATTCAAACTGATAATGCGCGAGGAAAGCCCTCACCAACGGGTCAAATTCGTCATCGGTGGCGTGAAGGTACTTCCCGAAGGCATCTAGAGTTTCACTGAGATATTGCGGCGGGGGTGGAACGAATCTTGCCGGCTTTCCGATCTGATTTTGAATAATTCTGAATTCTCCGGGCCGGTGATCTGAACCGCGAACCCCATCAAGCAACACGCTGTGCAACTCCCTGATAAGGCGCAAGGAAAGCGGTAGATCGTTGCTACCATCAAGCCTAAGTCTCAATGCACGCCGGTAATTGAAAACTTCTCGAAACGCATTAGTTGGATCACTCTCGGATATGGGGTACTTGGGATCGGACTGAAAAAGGACTTGCTGGTGCGGATCGGTAATGGTGCCCTCTAGTTTCGAAGAAAGCTGCGCCTCCCTATCCTGAAGTGGTCTGAGTAGAATTTCGGGATTCGGCAAATGTTTGCCGGTTCCATCTAGGCTCGCCAAACTGGTTCTTGCTTCCAATAGCAACTTCCACAGCCTGGGAGGCCACCTCCACTTGGGAGGTAATGGATCAGGAACAAAAGCAAATTGAACGTCGGGGGATTCCCCAGTCACTGGAACCAGTCTCCCAGGAGAAGATGAGGAGAAAGCTTTGCGATCCATAGAAGGAAATTTAACTATATATGAAATCGTTAAAAAAATGAACTCAAAATTTTAATAAATTCTTTAAGATTAGTCCCTCTCAGGCGCGATCTTGACAGCCTTCGCGGCCGACGCATACGCTGGTAAGACACGCCGGCGTAGCTCAGGTGGCTGAGCGACGGTCTCATAATCCGTAGGTCGCAGGTTCGAGTCCTGCCGCCGGCACCAATACCTTATGCCTCGGGTCGGTCATCCGATCCCACAATGTGTTGGAACAGACGGTCCAGCTCGGCCGGGGAATAGTATTCGATTTCGATCTTTCCACGTTTGTCGTTGGATTCGACGATCCGCACTCTGGTTCCAAGCGCGCGTTCCAGTTCGTCCACCGCTGCCTTGACGTTCGGGTCCTGCTTGGTTTCCCCTTTCTTTCGCCCTCGCTTGGGCCACGGGATCGTAAGCTCCTGAACCAGCACTTCCACCTGCCTCACAGACAACCCCTGAGTGGCAGCCTTTTCGGAAACCTCAATTTGCAGCTGATTCGTGGGTAGCCCAAGAATAGCCCGCGCATGTCCCATTGAAAGACGCTGGGCCGCCAGCAGGTTCTGCACCTCGTCAGGCAGTTTCAACAACCGAACCATGTTGACGACCGACGTTCGATCCTTGCCGGTCCGCGCGCCAATCTCTTCATGCGTCAGCCCGAGCTCGCGGTGAAGCCGGTCGTAAGCATGTGCAGTTTCAATAGGATTCAGGTCCTCGCGCTGAATGTTCTCAATCAGAGCTATCTCTAGCATCCGAGGTTCAGCGATTTCCTGGACCACTACCGGTACATCCGCTAAACCAGCGAGCTGGGCCGCCCGCCAACGCCTTTCCCCGGCAACGATCTGATAGGTGTCTCCATTGCGTCTTACAATCAGCGGCTGAATAATCCCGTTCGCCCGGATAGACGCAGCCAGCTCGTCCAGCTTGTCAGCCTGGAACAGCGTCCGCGGCTGCATCGGATTCGGATGGATATCCGCGATAGGTAAGCTAGTAGGCGCGGCGGCTGCCGAGGCAGGCTCAACTGTAGGCGCATAAACCGGACGGGCCGGAAGAAGCGACGAAAGCCCCTTACCGAGCGCTTTGCGTGGCTTGTCGGTTGCGCTGCTCATTTCCGAGGATCTCCTTAGCCAGTTTGATGTAGCTTTCCGCGCCCTTGGAGCCCGGATCGTACATGAGGATCGGTTTTCCGTAGCTGGGCGCCTCAGCCAGCCGTATACTTCGCGGAATGACGGTAGTCAGCACGTCGTCATTGAAGAAATCCTTGAGATCATCCGCTACCTGACGCGTCAGATTGGTCCGCTCATCGAACATAGTCAACAAGATACCCTCAATCTTGAGGTGATGATCAAAGCTCTCGCGAATGCGCTCGATGGTATCCATCAACTGAGAAATGCCTTCCAATGCAAAAAACTCGCATTGAATGGGGATGAGTACGCTATCTGCTGCAACTAAAGCATTTAGCGTCAATAAATCCAGCGCCGGAGGGCAATCGATCAGCACATAATCAAAACCATCGCGAACCGGCGCCAAGGCTTTCCGAAGCCGATATTCACGCTCCGGCACATCCACCATATCCAGATTCGCACCAACCAGATTCTTATCCGACGGAACAATTTCAAGCCCATCGCAAGCCGTTTTTACAATCGTCTGTTCAAGCGGAACGCCCGAAAGAAGCGCATCATAAAACGTCAAATTACCCGGAACCTTGTCAATCCCGAGCCCCGACGTAGAATTGCCTTGCGGATCGGAGTCAATCAAGAGCACGCGAAGCTCATTAGCCGCTAACGACGCGCCAAGATTAATAGCGGTCGTAGTTTTTCCGACGCCGCCCTTTTGATTTGTGATGGCAATAACTTTAGCCATATTTGTCGATCTTAGCATGTTCCACGTGGAACATTGCCATTACCCGATTCGTTGACCCTGGAATTTTCTCGACACGCTCGGCTCGCGGTAAATTGCCTAAATCGTCGGAACCCATTAAAAGAGCCGCTCGCGGCGCCAAGGCAAAAGCAATAACTTCGCTTGGATTTACAGCGCGCGACACAATCCAGTCGCCGGTCCATTCCGACGACTCGGCGCGGCTCGCTATTACCGATACATTTGAAAGATTCCGCGACGCTTCGCTCAAAAAAACCGCCTTTCGGCGATGCGATTCAATTAAGGTCATGGAAATTTCGGGACGGAGAATTGCTATCGGGATACCCGGAAATCCAGCGCCAGAGCCTACGTCGGCAACTTTCAAGGGACCCGGAGGCAAAGCGGTTCCTAGCAATAAGGATTCGTAGTAATGGAAGCGGATCGACTCGTCTATTCCGTCAATCCTGGTTAGATTAAGCCTTTTGTTCCATAATGTTAGCGCTTTGAAGTGGTCTTCTAACTGAGTTAGCTGGTGTTCGGAAAGGTTGGCGAATTGGGCCGCTAGCTTCTCGCGGAACATAGACTGAGATATACGTCCAGAACTGAAACAGCTGCAGGGGTTACGCCGGGAATTCTTCCGGCTTGGCCTAGGGTTTCCGGACGGACGCGCTCCAGCTTTTCGCATACTTCGCGCGAAAGGCCGGGGATTCCGGTATAGGCAAAGCCGCTGGGAATGTGGCGGCGCTCTGAATCCTTTAGCCGGTCGACCTGGCGTTGCTGCTGGGCTATGTAGCCGGAATACTTCAGCTCGGTTTCAAGGGTTTGCAGGACGCCGTGGACTGGCTCTTCGCCCAGTTGAGTGCGAATCCAGGTACTGATCTGGCTCATCTGGGCTTCGGGACGCCGAATCCAGGTGGCTAGGGTAGGGCGATCGTCCTGAGCCAGGCCTAACTGTGCCGTGTCTACGCGAACGGTTTCCATCACGTCCCTAAGACGCTGCCTTTGGGCTTGTTTTCGCTGATAGAGCGCCCAGCGTTCATCTGAAACTAAGCCGACTCGGCGGCCTATGGGAGTCAGGCGATCGTCGGCATTGTCGATGCGCAGGTGCAGGCGAAATTCGGCCCGGGAGGTGAACATGCGATAAGGCTCGTCGGCGCCTTGGCTCACCAGGTCGCCGATGAGAATGCCTGTGTAGCCTTCGGTTCGGCCAACCACCAATGGATCTGCGCCTCCGGAACTTAGCGCGGCGTTCAGGCCGGCGATCAGGCCTTGGCAGGCGGCTTCTTCGTAGCCTGAAGTCCCGTTGATCTGGCCGGCTAAATAAAGTCCTTTAATTGACTTAACCTCAAGCGAATGAGTTAGTTCGCGTGGGTCTACCGCATCGTATTCGATGGCGTAGCCGGGACGCATCATTTCGGCGGTTTCCAGGCCGGGTATGGATGCGACCATTCTAGTCTGAACGTCCGTCGGCATGCTGGTTGACAGGCCATTGACGTAGACTTCGTAGGTATCCAGGCCCTCTGGCTCCAGAAAAATCTGATGGCGGGTTTTGTCGGGGAACTTGACGATTTTGTCTTCGATGGAAGGGCAGTAGCGGGGGCCAATGCCTTCGATCTGGCCGCTATAAAGAGGGGATCTGGCGATACTATCTCGGAGTATATCGTGTGTGTTTTCAGTAGTATACGCGATATGACAGGGGACTTGCTCACGGTCGATCTTCTGGGTCAGGAAGGAGAACGGAGTAGGCTCGGCATCGCCGTACTGAGGCTCAAAACGGGACCATTCTATGGTGCGGCCGTCGAGGCGGGGCGGGGTACCGGTCTTCAGGCGCTTCCATTGAAGGCCCAGGGAGCGGAGTTGGTCGCCCAGGAGGTTTGAAGGGGCTTCGCCGCTGCGCCCACAGCTAACCTTTTGCTCGCCGATGTGCGCCAAGCCGTTCAGAAAGGTTCCCGTCGTGACGACGACGGCGTCACTGTCGATGGTGCGGCCGTCACGCAGTAAGACTCCGGTGATGCGACGAGGCTTCTGGTCTGAGATCTGGAGTTGGGCGACTTCGGCTTGGAGAATGCGGAGATCAGGCTCGTTTTCCAAAATATTCCGCATGTGCAGGCGGTACTGTTTTTTGTCGCACTGGGCCCGGGGCGACCAGACGGCGGGACCGCGGCTGGTGTTCAGAAGGCGGAACTGGATGCCGACGGCGTCGGTCACCTCGCCCATGATGCCGCCCAGGGCGTCGATTTCCCGCACCAGGTGACCTTTGGCGATGCCACCGACCGCGGGATTGCATGACATCTGGGCGATGAGGTCCAGGTTCATGGTGACCATGGCGGTTTTCAGGCCAAGGCGTGCGCAGGCTCGCGCGGCTTCACAGCCTGCGTGTCCGGCACCTACCACGATGACGTCGTAACGATTCGCCACTTCTGTATTCTACCGTGCCGGGTTAAACTGGCATTTCGCGGAAAATACTGATTATTGGCGGCGGCGGGCGCGAGCATGCGATGGCTTGGAGGCTGGCGAAGGAAGGGCATACGATTTTCGCGGCGCCGGGGAATCCTGGAATCGCTCAACTGGGGAAGCTTTATCCCGCCGATTATCTCGCGGCGGCGCGGAGCGCGGAACCGGATCTTACTGTGGTTGGGCCTGAAGGGCCGTTGGCGGAGGGGATTGTCGATCAGTTTCGCGGACTCGGGCTGCCGATTGTGGGACCGACCCAGGCGATGGCTCAGCTTGAGGCCAGCAAGATTTATTCGAAGGAGTTCATGCAGAGGCTGGGGATTCCTACGGCTCGATTTGTGCGGGTGGAATCTGTGGCGGCGGGTGTGGATGCGCTTTCACAATTCGATTATCCGGTGGTGGTGAAGGCGGATGGGCTGGCGACGGGAAAGGGCGTGATCATCGCGCACGATCGCGCGGCGGCTGAGGCGGCGATTCAGACATTGGGTCCGGCGCTGGTGATCGAGGAGTTTTTGCAGGGCGAAGAGGTGAGCTTCATTGTCCTGAGCGACGGGCGCGAATGGGTCGCGTTCGATCCTACGCAGGATCATAAGGCAGTGGGTGACGGCGACACGGGTCCGAATACGGGCGGCATGGGGGCTTATTGCGATGGGCGGATTCTGACGGCGGCGGAATCGCAACGGGTGCTGGATACGGTGATCGAGCCGGCGATTGCGGCTACGGGGTTCACGGGGTTTCTGTATGCGGGATTGATGATGACCGCGGATGGGGCCAAGGTGCTCGAGTTTAACGCTCGTCTGGGGGATCCGGAGACTCAGGCGCTGATGCATCGGCTGGACGATTCGGCGGATTTTGGGGATGTGCTGATGCGGTCGGCGGTGGGGAGTCTGGGTGGGGCGAGGCTGCTATCGAAGGCGGCGCCTTCGGTGACGGTGGTGATGGCGGCGGCGGGATATCCGGGTAAGGTGCGGACTGGGGATAGGATTTATGGGATCGAGGAGTGTGGGGAGCAGGTGTTTCAGGCGGGGACTCGGATAGGGGCGGGGGAGCTGGAGACGGCGGGGGGGCGGGTATTGAGTGTTACGGCGTCGGGGGAGGATTTGGCGGGGGCGATTGGGAGTGCAGCAATACGTAGTTGTCTCGTCGAGCGGCACCGACA
>CAVPKR010000177.1:0-38164 GCA_963705675.1 Terriglobia bacterium | reverse complement strand
GAAGCAGCTGCATCGCCCAGACTCGCTGCGCATCCCGCTGCCAACTGAGCACGTCTTTCTCACGCCGGTCCATAATTGGCAGGAAGCGGTCGATCTCATCCTTCTTGAAAGGTAGATAGTCTTCTCTCGTGCTGCCAATCAGAGTCTGGCCTGATCAAGCTTCTTCCAACAAGGCTGCTTCAATTTGCCAATGGACCAGCATGTTGCTGTACCGTCGAAGCGGACTTGTGGTCCTTGTGAACATATCGAGCCCCAGATGAAGATGGAGTTCCAGGTGTGGTTGAAGGAGCTACAGCACCCAACAGACGTTGGTACTCTAGCGCAATACTTAAAGGCAAGATCCTGGATACTTCGAATAAGTGGGGAGCTATCAAGTCCTCTGCCTGTGACTGAGAGCTGCAAGTCTTTTCTTCCGATGATGCGTCACTCTCTTCACCTTCTCCGGTGGAGTTTAGTGCCCCAACATGTGATTCTTTGGGGCGGTTTATAAGTGGCATAATCACTCGACTTGAAATGCTGATCCTTCGCACGCTCGCGCGGGGCAAGCCGATGCACGGCTTCGAAATCGCCGGCTTCATTCAGGAAACGTCCGCGGGCGTCTTGCAGGTGGAAGAGGGCTCGCTCTATCCCGCGCTCCAGCGGATGCTTCTGAAGGGCTGGATCGCGGGGGAATGGGGCAAGACGGACGAAAATCGACGCGCGCGATATTACGGCCTGACTGCGGAGGGACGCAAGCAACTGCTGCGCGAGCTCGACCGCTATGCGCGCGTCAGCCGCGCGATCGCCAGCATTCTGCAGCCGGTATAGATCATGAGATTTCGTTACATCTGGAACCGCGTCCGCGCATGGTTCCGGCGCGAAGAGGAAACGGCGGCGCTGCGCGAGGAGATGGATCTGCACCGCGAATTTCTCACGCGCAAATTGCATCAAGCCGGACTCGCGCCGGCGGAGGCTCCCTTTGCGGCGCGCCGCCAGTTCGGCAACACGACGGCGTTTCAAGATCAGATTTCAGATTTATGGGGGTGGTCCATGTGGGAACGATTCATTCAGGATCTGCGGCATGGAGCGCGCACGCTGGCGAAGGCGCCGGGCTTCACGGCGATCGCGGTGTTGACGCTGGCGCTGGGGCTTGGCATCAATACCGCAATCTTCAGCGCTGTGAACGCGGTGATGCTGCGTCCCCTGCCGTATCCGCAGCCCGACCGGATCATTTCGTTGTGGGAGGAGAAAAGCCCTTCGCTCGATCAAAGTTTCAACAGCAGCGGGGCGCAGGTGGGGAGCGCGGGCGCGGCTTCGCGCACCACGGTTGCCGTGGCTAACATTGCCGATTACGTGAACACCGGAATGTTCGAAGGACTGGCATCTTATGAGTTGACGCCGGTGAATCTTACTGGCATCGGGCCGCCGGAACGGATCGCAGGCGAGTCAGTGACGTGGAATTTCTTCCAGGTGCTGGGTGTTTTGCCGGCGCGAGGGCGAAGTTTCTCGCCTGAAGAGGACCGGCCCGGCTCCAGCCTCGCTGCCATCGTCACAGACGGATTCTGCCAGCGGCATCTGGGTGGGACCATCGACGCTTTGGGACGCTCCGTTCTGCTGGATGGCAAATCGTACCTGATTGTGGGAATTCTGCCCCCCGATTTTCAGTCCCCACTACAGCTCGGGCTGAAGACCCAGATCGAGGTGTATTTGCCCGCAGCCTATTCCCGCGAACTGTTGACGCATCGCGGAGACCACGACGTAAACGTGGTCGCGCGCCTCAAGCCCGGTGTTTCTGTCCGATCTGCACAGGCCGCTCTCAGCGCGGTTTCAGAGAACCTCGCCAGACAGTATCCGAGCTCGAATCGCGCGATTCGGGCGGCGATTGCTCCCCTGCGGGACGATCTGGCGAGTAGCGTGAAGCAATCGCTTTGGGCTTTGCTGGGAGCATCCGGATTGATCGTGTTGATCGCTTGCGTCAATGTCGCAAACCTCTTAATGGTGCGCGCGGCAGGCCGGCGGCACGAATCGAGCGTTCGGATGGCGCTGGGCGCCGGACGGGCCGCTTAATGCGCCAGCTATTGACGGAGAGCCTGTTGATTGCGGCGGCCGGCTGCGCCGCCGGGATGATGCTCGGGCGGGCGTTGATGGCGGGACTCGCCGCGATCGCGCCGTCTGGAATACCGCGGATTGAGAACGCGGCAATGGACTGGCGCGTGTTCGCCGTGTCCGCGGCATTGGCGGCCGCCACCGCTCTGATCTTCGGGATGGCACCGGCGTGGCAGGCGTCACAAGCGAGACCTGTTGACGCTTTAAGAACCGCATCGCGCGGAATGGGCGGCACCGCGCAGGCGCGCTGGCGAACCGCCTTGACAGTCTCCGAAGTGGCTCTTTCATTGATTCTGCTGGTGGGCGCGGGTCTATTGCTTCGCAGCTTCAGTACGCTAATGGGCGTCGATCTCGGCTTCCAGCCAGACCACGTGATCGCCATGAGTGTGAATCTTCCGCAGCTGCGATATCCAGATGCGAAGGCGCGATTCCGTTTTTTTGAAACGGTGGAAGAGCGCGTCCGCGCCCTGCCGGGCGTGCAGTCCGTCGCCTATGCGAACCGCATGCCCATGCGCGGCGGATGGTCCTCGGGAATCGCGTTGGATGGCGATCCGAACCGGCAGGCTCAACCGGATTTTCAGGCCGTGAATCCCGGATATTTTGAAACGCTGGGCATTCCTTTGCTGCGCGGACGTTCGTTACAGGCACAGGACTCCGCGGATAGTGCGCCGATCGCGGTGGTGAACCTCGCGTTTACTCGCCAGTTGCTAGACGGACGCGATCCGGTGGGCCACTACATGCAGCGTGGGCCGACCGCGCCGAAAATCGTGATCGTGGGTGTGGTGAACGATATTCGACGCGCAGGAAAGGAGGCGGAAATCAAGCCCGAAGTGTATCTTTGCGCCGCCCAGACGCAGCTTTATCCGGTTCAACTTGCCGACCTCGCCGTTCGCACCGCAGGGGATCCTCACGCCTTGGTGAACGCGATTTCGAGCGCGATTTGGGCCATCGACAAGGACCAGCCAGTGACCAACGTGCGCACCATGGATGAGATCATCGATCTCGCAGTCTCGCAACGCCGCTTCCAAACGCTGCTCCTGGTGATTTTCGCCACGGTAGCGGTGGTTCTGGCGGTGATCGGAATTTATGGCGTGCTGTCCTACTCGGTCAGCCAGCGAACCGCTGAGTTGGGAATTCGCGTGGCGTTAGGCGCGGCGCCGGGCGCGATTCTGCGACTGGTGTTCCAGGAGGCTGGCGTACTGATCGGCGCCGGCATCTTGCTGGGAGTCGCGGGAGCGTATGGCCTGAGCAGATTTCTCCAGGGCTTGCTGTTTGAGGTGAAGGCGACCGACTGGCGAGCTTACGCGGGAGCGGTGATATTGTTGGCCGGCGTAGGCGTCATCGCGTCGCTGATTCCAGCCAGGCGCGGCGCTCGGGTGGATCCGATGGTCGCGTTGCGGCAGGATTGAGCGGCTACTTCGGTTTGACCGCGTTCGCCAGCGCCAGCCGGTTGTCGTGCGTCACATAGCTGATCTGAAGGTCGAAACCGTTCGGCGTAGTGGTGTGATAGCTCTTGAACGCGGCGACATGGATGTCGTCTTTAGTGGAGGTATCGATGCGCGCCCGGAGGCCGCGTTCTTCGAGCTCCGCCTTTACTCCGTCCGTATCCCAGGGCGAGATTCCAAACGAGATATGATCGATTCGCGGCCGGCGCGAGGGCGCGGATTTTCCGAAATTCGGGTCGTTCGAGTTGCCCCCGCGAACGATGATGTCTCCGGTTTCCCCGATCATCAGCTCATTCTGGCTGCCTTCGTCGTAGGTTTCTTTCCAGCCCAGCAGATTCGTGTAGAACGAGGCGCTTTCCTTGTAATTGGCTGCGTTGTACGAGAAGTGATCCAGCCAAACCGTCTTCCACCCGGTCGAATCGAATGGCGGGGGCTCGCCCAACTTTGCCGTCGCGCGGGTCTTGCGAGCTTTGGCGGCGCCATTGCCGTTTGAGATCTGAAGGTCGAATCCATTTGGATCCTTCACGTGAAAGCTCTCGAACCCTTTGCCATCGTTTTCAGCCACGGGCGTAAGGCCGCGTTTCCGAAGTTCCGCCTGGATCTTCGCGGCATTCCACGGCTCGATGACGAAACAGAAATTCACTACCCTGGCCGGCTGCTGTTCGGGCGCCGATTGAAAAATGGCCGAGCCCCAGTCGCCAATGTCCAATACAGCTTGCTTACCGTCATCGCTGCGGAGGGTCCAACCCATCAGCGCGATATAGAACGCGGCCTCTTTACGATAATCCGGCATCTCAAATGTGATGTGATCGAGCGCGGTGGTCTTCCATCCGGTCGGGTCAAACACGTTTTTACCCGGAGCCGTCGCCACATCCTGGGACAAGGGACACGAAGAGGTCCCGTAGCCATCCCTACAGCGGCCCTGCCCGAATGTATACGGAGCAAACGTGGCGCCCGTGGCTGCCACTCCCAGCGCCCGCAGCAATTGGCGACGAGTCCTTCCGGCCAGTTGATTATCCATATTAGGTTCGCCCATGCGATGGAGTATATAGTAGCTGAGGCTCGCTGTGCGCGTCAGAATTGCGCCGCCGACGTAACGACCACTCGTCCGGTCCCCCAATACGAGTAGGTATAGGTGAATGGATTCGAAACATTCCCCGTATTTAGTCCCGTATAAGCGGCGGCGTTGGTGGTGTCATAGAAGATCACGTCCGGCTTACCGTCGCCATTCAAGTCGCCGACTTCCACTAGTTGCATTCCCGCTCCCCAGAATAGTGAGCTGGTCGTGAAGCTCCCCGCTCCGTTTCCGATTAACAGGTAGCCCAGCGTGCTGTTCTGGTTGTAGAAAATAATGTCCGCGAATCCATCGCCGTTGTAGTCCAGCATCCGGACCGAGGTGAATCCAGCCGAAGTTACTAGCGGGCTGAACGTGAATCCAGACCCGGTGCTGGTGCCGATGTATGCGGCGCCCGTCGAGCTCGAATAGAACAGCAGGTCGGCTTTTCCATCGCCGTTCACGTCGCCGGTCTCGATGAAATCATATCCTCCACCCACCGTCACCGGCGAGAACGTGAAGCCTCCCGTACCGTTGCTGATGCCCACGAACGCCACGCCATCGGAAGCGCGGTAGAAGAAAACATCGGCCTTGCCGTCACCGTTGAAATCGGCGACTTGGAGATTCGTGAAGCCGATAGTGACTAGCGTGTATTGATAGTGGAACGTCCCGTCTCCATTGCTGATGGCGGAATACATGGTGCCATCGCTGGGACGATAGATCACGAAATCGGTGTACCCATCGCCGTTCAAGTCGCCAGCCGCGACGGTTTTGAATCCGGGTCCCCAGAACAGCGAAATCGCGTTGAAAGTACCCGTGCCGGTTCCGAGCAGCGCATAGCCGATCGCGGTGGTGCTGTTGTACACGATCAGGTCGGTGAAGGCGTCGTTATTGAGCGAGCCATAGCGCACGACATCGAAGCCAGGAGTGAACGGAGTGCTGACATAAGTGAATGTCCCCGAGCCGTTGCTTAATCCCGCAAACCCATTGCCGCCGATGGGATCGTAGAGGTACACGTCCGACTTTCCGTCGCCGTTGAAATCAGGCGCGTGAATCTCCTGCGCGGCGGAAGTTTGGGTGGTGAAGGACCAAACCGCGGAACTGGTTGTTCCCACAACATTGCGAGCAACGATCTGCCAGTAGTAAGTCGTAGCGGGCTTCAGGGCCGTGGGAGTGTAGCTGTTGGCTCCCAGGTTTGTGATCAACACCAGCGTGGTCCCCAGGTATACGTCATAGGAGGTAGCCCCGCTCGAAGTATTCCAGTTCAGGGTAGGCGTCAACGAAACGCCGGTTGCTCCACTTGCCGGTGAAAGCAGGGTAGGAACTGCCGGCAGCGTCACGACCGAAAAAGTGATCGTTACTGAAGGAGCAGGAAGATAGCTGGCATTTCCCGCCTGATTAGCCGTGATCGAGCAAACGCCGGGGGCGACGGTGGCCACGCTGCTTCCCGACACGGTGCAAACGGCGGGTGTGCCGGACGAGAAGATGACGGCGAGCCCTGAGCTCGCTGACGCAGTAAGGGTAAACGGGGCGGTTCCCAACTGCACCACTCCCCGTGGAACGTTCGAAAGCAAACTGAACGTGATCGTTTGTGACGCTCCCGAATTGTAGCCAAGCGCATTGAGCACGATGATTTCCGGGCCGGTTCCAATCGCCACCGTCTGGCCATCGCAGAGAATCGCATCCTGAATGTGCGGCGTGGCGGCGGGGCAGCCGGAATTTCCGTATAGCCAATCGTTGCGGTCGAGATCGGTATCTCCTAGGGCGCTGTAATTTTGATTAAAGGAAGCTACATGGGCGATACCGCCGTTGTAGGAAAAGTAAACGGAAGCTCCCGGATTGGTGGTAACGGAGCGCGTGCCGGCTGTGCTGTAACGAAAATAATCTTCCGGCGAATAGTGATCGGAGGGCACCGGGGCGCCATCCTCTAGGCCCGTCAGAGCCGATCCGATACCCAGCGCCTCGTTGAGTTCGTGCGCCGCGACATCGAGGAAATCTGCCGCGTTCGCAGAAGCCACGCCGTTGTATTCGAAAACCGCCGAATTGCTGAAAACCAGCGTGCTGTCTACAGCCGTGTTGGCGGTCAACCCCAATGCCCTGGCATTGGCAGTGTTCACGAACATGTTACCGAGCCCGACCGGATCGCTCGCAGGAAGACTGGCGGCCGCGGCTACTGCATAGGTATTGCCTGGATTGGCGCTAGCATTGGCGATCATGGCGGTCCGCCACGCACTGTAAGACACGCCTTTCAGATCGGAATCGCTCTCGCCCAGATCGGTATTTCCGAAGTTGACGTTGAGGTTCACGGTAACGCTCGTAGTGAAAATGCCTTCGTAAACGCTGACCAGCGTATTGAAGGCAGCTTGCGCGGCGGCGGGCACGCTGACGCCATACGTCACATTGATCTTGAAGCCTCCGGTGGCCGCGAAACTATGAACAGGCGTGATCGAAGGAGCGCCGGACCCGCTTGCCCGGCTGCCTGGCTATGCTCGCCGGAACCGTTCGAATCTGCGAGATGCCGGAGTTGGCAATGAGGAGATTGCCGGCTGTATCGACTGTCACGGCGCAAGGGAAAGTGCGCAGGGAGCTCGGATAAACTTCCGCGCCCGTCTGGCCGTGACTATTGTTCGGGTGGCCAGCGTCACCTTCCGAATCCGGTTGTTCCCGGAGTCGGCTATATAAAGGTTGCCGTCGGAGTCGACGGCGATACTAAGCGGGTTATTCAGTTCCGCGCCGGCTGCCAACCCGCCATCGCCCGAAGATCCCGCCACGCCGGTCCCGGCCAGCGTCGTGATGACGCCGGTTGTCACAGAGACCATCCGGATTCGATGGTTGAAGTTATCCGCGATATAGAGGTTGCCAGTCGTATCCGTCGCCAATCCCCCCAGAGAGCTGAATTGGGCCAGGACCGCTGGGCCGCCATCCCCGGAGTAGCCCTGCGATCCATTCCCGGCCACGGTTGTGATGACGCCTGTCTTAGCCGACACACTGCGAATGCGCTGGTTGCCGTCGACGGTACCATCCGCAATATAGAGGTTGCCGGCTTTGTCCACCGCCACACCGGTAGGACCGTCAAGCCGCGCGCTGGTGGCGGGGCCGCCGTCACCCGAAAAGCCCTTGACGCCATCCCCGGCGATGGTCGTGATGATGCCCGTTATCGCGTCCAGCTTACGAATCCGGTTGTTGCCCGCGTCCGCCAGATAAAGGTTACCGGCGGCATCCGCTGCCACGCCTCGGGGATTGATTCCCGCTCCGATGGCCGGACCGCCATCGCCCGAGTAGCGCCAATTCCGCTTGGCTCCGGCCACGCGCGCGGGCAATCCCGAAGAGTCAATTTTGAAAGCGCCGTCTCTGACGGCTACGTAGACATTGCCGGAGGAATCGGCCGCGAGGACGCCGGGACCGAAGATATCGAGCGACTCCTGCGTCTCCACGACTCGCCCTGGTCCGTCCGCAACCCGGCTCGCCGCGGCCTGGGAAAAAAGAGACTCCGCCGCGATGGCGATCGTGAGGATCGCGCTTCTTAAACGCCCGAAGCGATGCAACGAAAGCGCCGGCGTCGCTGGTGGTTTTGTTTTTCGGACCCTTCGCACTTCTGGAACTTCTCAGCGAACCTAGCCTATACAAAACGTGAGGAATTTGTATCTTAACACCGGCCGAACTTGCCGAGCAGTGCCAGCTATCTGGTCAGGACCGAGACAACAGCCGCGAGAAACAATGCCGGCGGCATCACCAGCAACCCGGCTTTCAGGAACTGCCAGCCGCTGACCTGTTCTCCCTCGCGGCGCAAGGCGATCAGCCACAGGACCGTCGCCAGCGATCCTGTGATCGACAGATTCGGCCCCAGGTCGACTCCGATCAGAACCGCGTCCCGGATGTGGGGCGGTGCGGATATGACTTGCAAGGCTCCGCCGGCGAGGAGCCCAGAGGGGAGGTTGTTCATGATATTTGATAGAGCGGCGACACCAAACGACGCCGCCAGGGAGCCGGTGAATCGTGGCATCGAGGCGCAATGCTCCAGGAGTGCTCCCACGTCGTATAACGCACCGGCCCGGTTCAGGGCTTCCACCAGGACGAACAATCCGGCAACCAGCGGCAGGACGCTCCAGGAAACTTTTTTCAGGATCGATACAATCGCCGGAGCGTTGACGCGAGTGGCCACAAGAACCGCGGCCGCCGCCGAAAGACACGTTGGCAATCCCAGATTGAGGCCGAAGAACGATGCGCCGGTGAGGATGGCTCCGGTCCCGGCAATTGCCCACGCCGCAAGACATCCGCTTGCGGATAGGATGCTGGGGTTGCCTCCGCCCTCCACCGCGCCGGCCAAGTCCTTACGTGAGATCCAGCGCAGCGAAATGTAGGTCGCGCCGATGGAGAACATCGAGGGTAGGAGAAACGTCCGCAACCACGGAACCAGGGGCGGAAGAAATTTTCCATAGACCACCAAATTTGCCGGATTCGATATAGGCAACACGAAGCTCGCGGCATTGGCGATGAAAGCGCAGCTCAGAAGGTAAGGGAGCGGCTTAGTTCGCGCCTTCCGAACCGACGCGTAAACCGCAGGAGTCAGGACCACGGCCGTGGCATCGTTGGATAGAAACACCGTGACGACGATGCCGACTATATAAATCAGGGCGAACAAACGCGTACGCGATCCCTTCGCCGCTAGAACCGCGTGTGAAGCCAGCCAGTCGAAGACGCCCTGCTGCCGGGCGAGTTCGGCGAGCAGCATCATACCGGTGAGGAATAGATAGACGCCGGTTCCCTTGGCAATCGCAAGGCCTGCCTGGGACGCGGGGAAAAGCAGGCAGACGACCAGCAGCAAGGCCCCGAGGCACGCCCACACCGCCTCGGGCCAGGCTTTGGGGCGCAGCAGCATGCCGGCGATGGCCGCTATGACGATGATCCATACCCACAGCGTGTTCATGAAGTCATCGGTGCTGTGACATCGAGATTCATGGCGTGAACGAGAAGAAGCGGAGGGTCCAAGGCGATCGTCGAAATTAGTGCGGGGGCGCATACCTCACTTTATTCCCGAGTGCGCTTCTCGTGCGGCTCGCGTAGGGTCCTGCCGAATGACGGCGTGACCCTTGGAAGCTTATGGGCGGGCGGGAAAAACTGCTTTACCGGCATTTCCCGGCGCCGGAGGCCGCCTTGCCCGCTGAGCTTTTCGAGAGACCGCGGTGCTAGATCCCGATATGGATATCAGCGCTTGGGAGGTGTACGAATCGAAGCCGCTGGTGGAGCAGTCGGCCGGGCACGTGGCGATGTCCAGGTTGTTGTCGCCCGCCGCGACACCACTCGGGATGATCAGGTTGACCTGCGTCAACCCAATCACGCCAGGAGTCAATCCGGCGAAGGTCACCGTGGCTTGAACGCCTCCAACGAAGGCCCAGACGGATTCGACTGCGCGGGCCAAGTTCCCTGACGGCCCTGGCGCTCCATCCCCGACGGCCGGGGTCATGGCTCCCAGACCAGTGAGATACACGGTAATGCTTTCCCCAATGTTGGCCGGGTTCCAAGCTGTGACGGTGGAAAAATCCGAGGCGTGTTGTGCAGCCGCATATCCCACGCCGCCCGCGGGAATCGTGAAGACCCCTGGGGCGCTGCTGCCTGCAAAGCCCACTATGGTGTTCGAGATCTCGCCGCCGCTGGTGACCTGAATCTGGACATACGGCCCCTGGATCTCAGCCGGGACCATCACGGTGATGCACGGACGCACGCCGCATTCGTTCACCTGGAGAATCGGGGCGAGGCTGCCGTTGATCTTCACCTGCGCGCCGGCGAGGACTGTGGGAAAAGTGATATCCCGGGCCGCTCCACTGGCCAGAGCCGCGTCAGTTGCCCCATAGAGAGTTAGAAGCTCGCCGGGGGCGATACTGCTGGTGAATAGAGCCGAGCTGGCGGTGTTGGTAATTCCCGTCGGGTCCAAAGTTACGGCCGTACCGGTGAATGCCGGGGCCTGCAACGCAACGCTGATGCCGATTACCGGAGATCCGGCATTTCCCATACCGATGCGGATGGTCCCATCCGCGGAGAAAACATAGTGCTGCCCCAGGTGGGTTGAATCGATACTTCCATCGGAGTTAAAAGTGTAGGATTCGCTGTAGTTGAAATCATAGGCGTTGCCGTTCACCTGATCGGCAAATCTTTGATGGCCGAGGATCGCTCCACTGGCCGCTTTGAAGGATCCGTAGTATCCGTCCAGGTCTATGGTTCCGTACTCGGATATATATCCCAGGCTCAAATCCATGCCCGCCTGATAATAGAGCCCGCTGAAATTCGGGATTCCCGAACCGGTCCGAACGCCGACGAACATATCCCATCCGTTCGGCGATCCGCCAAAAACGAAATTTCCATCGGGAGAGATGTACAGTAAGCGGCTGCCGCTCACCAGATTGGTGATCGAGCTGGGGAAAATGATGTTTCCCGCGCCATTGGTGAAAGTGTAGGTGGCTCCGCTCAGCGATTGGCGGACCGGGGTGCTTTGGTTGCCGATATAACCGGTGAGCGCGATGGTTCCGAGACTACCGTTGCCCAGCGCGGGCACGGTCATAAGAATATTTTGGGCGGTTTTCCAGGCTTGTTGAAGCCCTGCACCTGGATCGTCGAGATCCATGACGGCATAGTCGCCGTTGAAGGCAGCGGCCGTAGCCTGAGTAGTCCCTGCCGGCGCCGCGATAAACAGATCGTTGTAGGGGCTTGGACTCTCGGTACTGCTGCCGATGAAAACACCGTTCTTCCCGACTAAGCCGTAGACGCTGCCGCCGCCTCTCAGCGCGTCATCCATGAACCCGTAGCCGCCGGCTGAAATTGAGTAAGTGCCGGTGACATTGATAAGGTTCGAAAGCGAGGTCGATCCATTGGCTGTTTTAAAGGTCTGTCCATTGATGGAGTAGGTTCCGGCGGCAGAGTTGAAAGTTATGGTGCCATACGCGGAACCCGCTTCGCCGACGTCGCCCGCGTTGTCGCCCCAAAGCACGTGACGGAAGTAATAAGTGCCGCTGAGCAGGTCATTGCCGCTGCGATCCCACGATCCCGTTTGCGCGGATGCGTTCCATCCGGTAAAGATCATCAGGAGCGAGGTTGCAAATTTCCTTGGCATCAGTTTTCCGGGACCCATTAGATAGCGCCGGAGACTCCGACCGAGGATTAATACTCGGAAACCGGGCGGGATATTCCGGGCCCGGCCGTTTTTTTTTAATTAAATGGCGATCACGGCGATTCTTGCGGCGCGCCGGGAATAAATTCAACGGCCACGAAGTCTCCACGTATGGAGATGTCAGCAAGGTCCGTGGCGGAGTACCCATCGCACATGATGCCTCGATCACGCAAAGTCGTTCTATTTCTGCCTCCCTATTCGGGTAAGATCCTGGGCGCGCCGCTGGGCCTTCTGAGCCTGGCCGGTTCGATCCGGCAAGCCGGGTTTGAACCACGGATTATCGACGGCGCTCTCGACCCCGATTACCGGCGTCGAATCGCGGACGAGATCCAGGATTGCGCCTGCTTCGGCGTGTCGTTGCTCACCGGCCCAATGATTCTTGATGCCATCGAAGTCAGCCGCATGGTGAAGCAGGAGCGCCCCGGTCTGCCGGTGGTGTTCGGCGGCTGGCACCCGAGTCTCGAAAGCGGGCAGACGCTGCGCGAAGACTTTGTCGACATCGTGGTGCGGCATCAAGGCGAAGTAACACTGGTCGAAATACTGCGGCGGCTCGCATCCGGAAAGTCACTCGACCTGGTGGCCGGCTGCTGGTTCAAGCGGAATGGCGGCATTGTTCAGAACCCTGACCGCCCCGCATCGCCGCTTTCGGAGTTGCCTCCGCCGGCCTACGATCTAATTGATTTCGATGCGTATGAGCGAGCTACCGGAGAGCGAAAACTGCCGTATGCGACCAGCATCGGTTGTCCTTATGCGTGCAATTACTGCACGGACATGGTGTTTTACAACCGGCGCTTCAATGCTTACGACGCGGCTCGCGTGGTCGAGGAGACAACCGAATTGGCGGCTCGCTACCGGTTGACGGAAATCGCCCTGCTGGATTCGAATTTTCTGGTGGATGTGCCCCGCGCGATCGACATCGCCAGGGGGATTCGCGATTCCGGCGTACGGTTCAAATGGACCTTTCAGGCTTCCACCAACCTCCTTTGCCGGATGACCAGCGAAGAAGTGAAGCTGTTGGCGGAAAGCGGGGTTCACTATATCGGTTTCGGTACCGAGTCCGCTTCGCCGGAAGTTCTCCGGCAGATGAATAAGGCGCATCAAAACATTCCCGACATGTTTGAAGCGGCCGCAAAGTGCTCGCGCGCCGGGATCCGGATCACGTTCAACCTGATTTTTGGTTTTCCGGGTGAGGAGACGCGGCACCGCCAGGAGACGCTGAAAGTTATGGGTGAAATCGCCCGCCGCTTCGATAATGTCGGCTTTTCGCCAAACCTTTTCACGCCGTATCCGGGCATCCCCATTTGGCCCGAATTAGAAGAGCGGGGATTGGCGCAGCCGGAGACGTTAGAGGATTGGGCTCGAGTGGACTTAGGTTCGAACAATCTACCGTGGATGGGTGGAGAGTCGCTTCGAACTCTCGAAAGAAGCATTCGATATTTTCTGCTGCACAATCAATTCAACCACGCGGAACGCCATTCCCGGTCCAGGTGGTTGACCGCGCTTCTTCGGGTGTCCCGAAAGCCGCTCCAGTGGCGCCTGAGAAACTCGTTTTTTGCCTGGCCATGGGAGCTTTGGTTAGCTGCTGCCAAGAAGCGTCTGGTGATCCGCCGATCGCTGATCACCGGTCAGCCCCTCAACAATAATCTGGCCCAAAATCCCGCAAAGACAAGGTGAATTCGAATGGCTGTAGCCGACTGGCATCGGACCGGCGCCGCGTTTGATGGCCTGGCTTCGCGATATGACGAATTATGGACCGGCTCAACCATTGGCCGTCTGCAACGAGAAGCAGTATGGCGCCGGTTGGATCCGCTATTCCGGCCAGGAGATTCATTGCTCGATCTGGGATGCGGGACGGGGGATGATGCGCTGCATTTCGCCGGTTTGGGCGCTCACGTTCGCGCCATCGATGCATCCCGTGAGATGGTGAGGGTCGCGCGGGCACGGGGCGTCGACGCGTCTGTGCTGGGGATTGAAGATCTTGATCGCATTAGGGGCCGATTTGATGGAGTCATCTCCGACTTCGGGGCCCTGAACTGCGTGGCCGATCTCCAAGCCGTTCGCGCCGCGCTCGGTTCCTTGGTTCGGCCCGGGGGCTATTTCGCCGTTTGCGTGCTGGGACGGTTGTGCCTTTGGGAAGCGATCGGCTATTCGCTGCGCGGCAACCCGCGTAGAGCCTTTCGGCGATGGCGTTCCGGGAGGCTGGCCACGCCTCTGGCCATTCCAGTGCACCATTTCTCGGTCCGGCAACTCCAGCGAGCCTTCTATCCGGAATTTAGGATTGTGGACTGGCGTGGAATCGGAGTCTCCGTGCCGCCGTCCTATGTAACAAGTATCCCGGACTGGCTGCTCAGTGCGTTCGGCGAGCTTGATCGCCGGGTTGCGCACTGGCCCCTTCTGCGGGCGATCGCCGACCATAGCCTGATCGTTTTTGTGCGGAATCGCATAGATGCTGTGCAGGTTGATGCCTGATTTCCCCTGATTTCCGGTCTCCTTTTTAAATTTGGGCGCCCTAGCCGCGATTACGCTCACGGCCGAGCGTCCGTTTAGTAACCCTCGACGGCTCGGGACCTGTTAATGTACAGGCAAACAACCATCACACGCACACGGCAGCCGATGGTGACTAGTACACCGGCTCAGGTGGAATCGACCCTCTGACAGTAGAGCGAACAATCTCCTCTGTGTGTACGGTAAGGCTTGTTTTGTGCGGTCGGTGGCCGGGTGGAGTGGGATGTTGTTGAGGGGGTGGGGAGAATGGGTGCGGGCGGGTGGTGTGATCGGGTGGATCTTGTATCTTGAGCCCGGGTCGGCGTTGCCGTGAGAATGCCGTCTGATCCTTTTAGCTCGCATATATGGGATATCGTTTGGCGGGTTGGCAGACAGTTTCAAGAAATTCGGAGGAGGGGTTGCTGTCCCTGGTTTTCCTTCCCGTCCCTGGTTTTCGCGGGAGAAATGTGGGAAATGCCCGTCTGTCCCTGTTTTCCCTCGTTTTCGCGGGAGAAATGTGGGAAATGCCCGTCTGTCCCTGTTTTCCCCTGTTTTCCCTATATTCCCTGGTTTTCGCGGGAGAAATGCGGGAAATGCCCGTCTGTCCCTGTTTTCCCTCGTTTTCGCGGGAGAAATGTGGGAAATGCCCGTCTGTCCCTGTTTTCCCCTGTTTTCCCTGTTTTCCCCTGGTTTTCGCGGGAGAAATGTGGGAAATGCCCGTCTGTCCCTGTTTTCCCTGTTTTCCCCTGTTTTCCCTGTTTTCCCTGTTTTCCCCCTGTTTTCTCCTGTTTTCTCTACGTGACAATTAGCATCAACGACATGGGTGGCAGCAGTGCGACCGATATGGCAACTGTGCAAATCACTCCCGAACCCGGTGCGTTGGTGTTTTGTGGAAGCGGACTCCTGGTCTGCTATGCGGCTCTGCGTCCTCGTCGCAAGATCCGGTCATCCAGGTAGGCCGCTCGCAACTGAGTCAATTCAAGATGCGCAAGGGGCGGGATCGCCGTAGGGCCGCTTATGGAAAACACCAAAGTGTAGAGTAATAGGCATCTTGCATTCGGCGACAGCTCAATTAGTTTGCGTTCTTCATTCTCTTCCCCGCACCGCCATGTTGTTCTTATAAAGGTCCCGGTAGCACAGAATGCATGGTTTGCTCGCGCGGCAGAGGGGATCGCGATGCGGACACCGGCTTCGGAAACGACGCGCGGTGTATAGCGCGAGAGCGACCACGACTACGATTACAAAGACAACGAAATTTGCCGGAACTCGATTGATCAACCTAACAAGAGAGATCCCGGGCGATCGACGTTTCATTAAGTTCGCGGGCGAAACCTCTTCTTGTAAGGCGGCGTGCAAGAATAAGGGCAAGCAATCCGGGGGGCTGCCTTTTCCGATCGCTGAACGGACTAGATTTGAGCTGCGAAGAATGTGAACGATTGAATCGCGAATATTCGGCGGCGCAGACAAAATTTCAACTCGCCCGCAAGCGCTCCCAGGCACGTATTGGCACATCCGCTCTCGAAGAGTTTGCACTTCTGAGCCATCTTGCGAGCCGCTGTCGAGAGGAAGCGTCGCGTTGCGTGAGGAGCTGGATAAGCACATCGGCGAACATGGCTGTTAGCGGCGCCGGGAGCGTGTAGCTTGTCCTCGCGGTTTTTGCCTAAACCAGCCGCGCCTCAGCGCCATAGAAACCGGGTATGCTTGGGGAGTCCTCGAAGGGCATCGAATGGCTTCGGAGCGTATCCGGCAAATAGAAGAGCTATACCACGCAGTCCGGGAGCGATCCGCCGAGGATCGGGCGCGGCTGCTTGCGCAGGCCGATGCCGAGGTGCGCCGCGAAGTAGAATCGCTGCTTCTCGATCGAGCCGGTGGTGAATTCCTCGATCGGCACGCCATCGAGAACGCTCCGCGCCTTATGCAGGATTTGACGGTCACCTCATTTACCGCCGGCCTCAGCCTGGGACCCTACCGGATTGAGAATAAGCTGGGCGAGGGCGGCATGGGCGAAGTCTATCGGGCGCGAGACACTCGCTTAGGCCGTGCAGTGGCGCTAAAATTCCTGACCGGCACTATGGCCGTAAATCCGGCCGTCCTGGAGCGGTTCCGACGCGAGGCGCGGGCCATTTCCGCTCTGAACCATCCCAACGTTTGCACGGTTTACGACATCGGAGAACATGAGGGCAGGCCGTACCTGGTGATGGAGCTGATGGACGGCCAGACGCTTAAGGAGCGCATCGCGGAGCGGCCGTTTTCGAATGACGAGTTAATCGCCACCTCGATTCCTCTCCTGGATGGGCTGGAGGCGGCGCACGCAACGGGAATCGTACATCGCGACATTAAGCCCGCCAATATCTTCCTGACGCGGCTGGGCGTCGTGAAGATTCTGGATTTCGGTCTGGCCAAGTCGTCGGGAGCCGAACCCGACGTATCCCCGGACATGGCGGACAGTCTTACCGCCCCGGGTACAACCATTGGAACGATTTCCTACATGTCTCCGGAGCAGGCGCGCGGTGAAGCCGTGGACGCGCGCTCGGATCTGTTCGCGTGCGGAGTGGTGCTGTATCAGATGGCCACTGGAGCGCTGCCGTTTGCGGGCAGCAACTGGGCCGGCACGGTCGACGCGGTGCTGAATCGCAGGCAGCGGCCGGCGCGAGAGTTGAGGCCCGAGCTGTCGCCGGAGATCGAGCGCGTCATCGATCGGGCACTCGAAAAGGACCCGCAGGCACGTTATCAAAGCGCGGCGGCGATGCGAGCCGGCGTGCTGGACGCTAGAAGCACACCGCTCGCCGGCACCGAAACCCTGGCCGTCCCGGCAGCCACCCGATCTCTTCGCGCTCGAATTGTTTATGCCGCCATGGGAGCGTCGGCGTTGCTGATGCTGGCAGCCGCAGGCTGGTATTTCGGTCTTCGCCAGCGGGCGGTAACCTCGCCATCCGAATATGTCCAGCTCACCGACTTCAGCGATTCCGCGGCCGCGCCGGCGATCTCGCCGGATGGGCGGATGGTCGCGTTTTTCCGGGGCGGAAACTATTTCCTGCCGGCCAGTCAGATCTACGTGAAACTGCTTCCGGATGGCCAGGCGACGCAGCTCACCAACGATTCGACCGCGAAGTACGACCCGGTGTTCACGCCCGACGGCTCGCGTATCGCCTACACGGCCCAGTCGCTTCACGGGTGGGATACGTGGACGGTCCCGGTCACGGGAGGCGAGCCGACGCTGTTCATGCGAAACGCGGCGGGCCTGACGTGGACCGGCAACGGCAGGATTCTTTTCTCGGAAATCATGAGCGGCACGGTGCTGCACATGGGGATCGTGACGTCGCTTGAAAGCCGTGGCGACGAGCGCGAGATTTACTTTCCGGACCATGTGCGCGCCATGGCGCACTATTCCCTGGCCTCGCCGGACCGGAAGTCTCTCCTGGTTGTCGAAATGGATGGCTCCGGAGCATGGCAGCGGTGCCGGCTGCTCGCGATGGAGGGAGACGCCCAAGGGCGGCAGGTGGGTCCTCAGGGCGCTTGTCTTGCGGCGGCCTGGTCACCAGATGGCAAGTGGATGTACTTCAATGCGGCGACAAACGCCGGCATTGGACTATTGCGGACAGGAGCCGCACATCTGTGGAGGGAGAGATTTCCCGGCGGTGCGGCGGAGCAGATTACTTTTGGACCGGGCGAGGAGGAGGGATTGGCCGTCGCCCCGGATGGGAGATCGCTGATCTCGTCTTCCGGGGTTCGCAAGAGTTCGGTATGGGTGCATGATGCTTCGGGTGAGCGTCCCGTGTCCATGGAGGGAGTGGCGTCCAATCCGAAGGTTTCCGCCGACGGCAAGCGCGTCTTCTATCTATTGGCGAAAGGCACATCCAGTGGAAGCGAACTGTGGTCGGCGGAGCGAGCTTCGGGAAAATCAAATCCTTCGCTGCCAGGCGTGCCGATGACCGATTTTGATATTTCGAGTGATGAACAGAAGGTGGCTTTTACCGCCCGGGCAGGTGGGGAAAAACAGATTTTTGTCGCCCCTCTGGACGGGAGCGCGCCGCCTCGTCTGGTGGTGCGGGGAGGCGACGGCGTCAGCTTCGGGGCGGACGGCGAACTGGTTTTTCGCCAGTTGGCGGCGAAGGCGAACTACCTCGCCCGCATCCGGACGGATGGAAATGGATTGGCGCACGTTGTGGAACAGCCGATTGCGGACAAGTTCGGCGTATCGCCGGACGGGTTATGGGCGGGGATGGCGGGCGGCGGAGAAGACGCAAGTGTCGTGGTGTCGCTGAAGGATGGAACCCGGCACCGCATTTGCGATGGCCTCTGCAGTTTCAACTGGTCGCCCGACGGTGCATTCCTCTATGTCACCCCCAACCCTGCACCGACGTTGGCGGGCAGAACGTTGGTTTTGCCGGTTCGCCGCGGCGCCGGGCTGCCCGCGTTGCCTCAATCGGGATTGAAGCCCGACGCCAATGAGTTCCCGGTGATCCGGCAAGAAGTGGCGCCCGGACCCGATCCCGGGACCTACGCGTTCGTCAAATTGGAATTCGCGGGAAACCTGTTCCGGATCCCGCTCCACTGAGTCACTCGGATTTCGCCGCTACCAGGATCGGTTCCGGATCGTACACGGTCAATTTGGATTTCTTGAATTCGAATCGCACAGCGCTTGCGCCGGCCGGATGGAAAGCGCGGCCGCCCAGATGAATCAGCGGCCGCGGAGTGGCGCCGGTCTTGGTAAACAAGAGTTGATTGTCGTTCGCTTTAATCTCAATCTGCTCCGCCGGGCCGTTCCCGTACGAGTAAATCCCCGCTAGTGAATTCGCTTCCTCCGCCGTGATCGGAGCCCGCGGGGGCGATCCGGCATCGCCGAGCGATTCGAGATATTGATAGACCGCTTTCGCCTGCGGGCCCCCGTTCTTGGCATGGGCGAGCAGGCTGATGCTATGCGGTCCCGCGCACCGCTGCACTCCCGGATGAGCGTCGATCAGTCCTTTCACGACGTCCAGTTGACCGAGCATTGCGGCCGTGAACAACGTCGGCCGGGCCCCCTGGCCGATCAGATACTCCGCGATCTCCCGGTTCCCGACGTGCGACGCGGCATCAATGGCGGCTTCCCAGTCGCCGAATCCCCAGTCCCAGGATGCTTTGGCAAGTGCCGGATGCGCCTCCACCAGTTCCCGCACGCGCTTCATGTTGCCGTGAGAAACGGTCACCATCTCCTTCACCACCTCCGGCGGCTGCATCGGAAAGGTGGCGGGGACGCCCAGACTTTCGGGAGCGGGCGCGGCGATCGCCGGCATCAGCGGAAGCCCCAAACCGGCGGCGCAGATCCATTTACGTCGTGAAAGCGAATTGCTCATGGAAGGATTCTAGGTTGATCCTGCCGGATTCCGGTGTGAAGAACCGGTGAGTCCGCAACCCCCGCCGTATCAGGCTCTTACATCCGCAGGTGAGGCGTCGAGTTTGCGGAAAAAGTTCGCCGCAATTTTTTTCGACAGCTCAGCCTGGGCATTCAGCAGATCGTCAGGGGAACATTCCAGGTTTGCGACCGCGAGGTGCGTCTGCTCCGGCAGCCGGATCAGATGCGCCAGCGTCCGGATGGTGGTAGCGTTGCGCTGCACCTGCCCCAAGACGACGTAGCGGGCGTTCAGCGTCTGGCCGATTTGTATTACATCGCGGAAACTCCGCGGCTGAAGCAAGATCAGCGCGTTCCCGATCACCGCATAATGGCCGGCCCCGCGCTGGTCATTTCGCCGACCAGCGTGTCGGTCAGTCCTTCGGTGAAGCGGTCCAGCTCCGGACTTCCGGTCTGATTATCGAACCGAGCGATGGCGATCCTAGGGAGGGCGGCACCCGCCCAAGGCTTTTTCCAGGCCAGAAGTCCTGCCGCCGCGGCCACGCCGATCGCCAATGGCGCCTGGAGGATCCAGCGGCGCGATCGCGGTACGACGGCGTAATCGGCGGGGAGGGCCGGAGCCGGACCGTGGACCGGCGCAATAAACTGATAGCCGCGCTTCGGCAGCGGCTTGATAAATCGCGGCGATTCCGCCGAATCTCCCAAGGCGGACCGGATCTGCGCGACACAAAAATTCAATCCACGGTCGAAATCGACAAACGTGCCGCTGCCCCACACGGCTTCGCGCAGCGCCTCTCTGGTCACCACCTGGCCGGGATTCAACAGAAGCACGCCCAGCACCTGCGCCGGCTGAGCTTGCAGGCGGACAGGCAGACCGTCCCGGCGCAACTCTCCGGTCTGCGGGTCAAAGTCGAACATTCCGAAACGGATGCGCTCCATGCTGCTTACACTAATATCATTGTTCCGCAAATTCGGCTGGCCCCACCCGCGCATAGTTCCTGGTTTGCGCGATCCAGTCGGGTACTTGTTAATTTTTTTCTTTTGTCTCACCCGCAGTTCTTTTCGCGGATCATTTGCATTTGGACTAAGAAGAATTTTCGGGAATGAGCGGTTCCCGGCGTGTGGTGCCTGCTACGCGCTGGGGAAGGCGCGCGGCTGTTGCGAGCGCTACGGATTCCCCATCGTCTGCGATTGCCACAACTTTCTTCCCGGCTTGGCCAGTGTTTCCCGCGATAACGTCGCGCGCGAACATTTGCTGTTCGAAACGGCGGATCTGATTGTTTTTTCAGCGCGGCACCTTATGGACAACGCTCGCGGCGCACCCGCCTGCTCGCGCCTCGATCGCGCTGCACCAAGTCGCGGCTTGCGAAGGACCTCAGCGGAGCCATGCGATATTTAATTAACGTCCACAATGCCTCAAATCCATGCCGCCATCTGATCTTTTTACCTTCTTGAATTCCACGCGCGTTATAAGAGATAGGTACTTCCTGGATTTCAAGTCCCAAGCGGCGAACTTTCGCGGTTATTTCCGGACAGAATTCAAAACCGTGGCATGTCAGCCGGATATCGGCGATCGCATCGCGCCGAAATGCCTTGTAAGCAGTCGCCTCGTCGGTTATGTTGGCCGTAAACAGGATATTTGCCGCCGTGGTCAGAATTTTGTTGGCAAGCCAGTTCGACCACTTCATGCCTTTTAAGTTGCCGAGGAATCGCGAACCGTACACCACCGCCGCTCGACCGGAGGCCAGGGGTTCGATCATGGCCGGATAGTCTTCAGGATCGTATTCGAGATCGCCATCCTGGATCAGAATGATCTCGCCGGTGGCAATAGCGAGCCCGACTCGAACCGCCATTCCCTTGCCGAAATTGAGGGCCGAGTGATGGATGACCATGCACTCCGCTGTCTTATAATCGTGCAAAAGACTGGTCGTTCCGTCGGTAGAGCCATCGTCGACGATGATCACTTCCCGCTCGCAGCCTGCGGGGAGCGGGGCGGCCAATACCCGTTTTAAGACAGCGGGTAAAGTCGGGAACTCATTATACACCGGGATGATGATAGAGACCTTCATGAGCGTATCAACTCCACATCGCCGTGGCCCTTCGCACACCAATATGCCAGTGAATGGCGCAAAGCGGCCGCAATGGCGACAAAGGCCGGTCTAAGACTATTAATGGCTTTACGATAAAGTCCGGCGCAAGCTCCCGGCGAGTTACGCCTCCTGAAAGTATATAGGTCAGCCAGGGGCAGCGATAGTTCCATCCACGGCTCCCGCCGGTCAAATCCTGAAAGATGGACCCGAATCAGCTCCCGCGTTTTTCCACCTGCACGGATACTCATGACGGCCTCTAATCCATCGGGACTTATTTCGGGAAGGGCCGCACCCAGTACGATGAGAAGGACGTACTGGTGGTCCGCGAGTTTAAAGTCAAAGCTTACTCCGCAGCCGGCGCGCACCACAATCCCGAGCCGCGTTGGAATGGTATGAGACATGATCTGTCAAAACACAGGCTTCATGGGCACCATGCGCGCCTCGGGTAGAGCATGCGCTGGGAGCGGCGTTTCTTCGCTTAAGAGAAACATTTGTTGCGTAACCGAAGACGAATCCTCTTCAATTCATTGAATTTAAAACCGTGCCTCCCGTTTCCTTAGACGAGACAGGTATTATAACCTCATGCAGCATCGCGATGCTGTCCGCGGGAATTTCCCCAAATCCGATGGGATTTGTTACCCGCGTCGCTTTTACGATATTGCTGGTTTTCGGAAGGCAATCGGCAAGGATTCGAGCGTCGTAGTTTCGCGGCTTGGCATCGAGTGGGATCTCGATTGAACCAGGCTGCATGCGTATCATCGCGGAATTCTGATGAATACGGCTGGCGCGCGGGCGAGCAGTATCGATCAATAAGTAGCGCTGCTGGGGATCGACGTCGACGGATACCAGTGTCGTGTGGTGCGGGGGTCGGAGCAAACCATTCGAAAGTGTAAGCCGCCGCTGGTGATCGAACTTTCGCCCTGCCTCTATGGACAGGGCGGCATGGATCGATTGTGCAGCGGAATCTCGGCTACGCGCTTCAGGACGAAGTCCAGCGCCAAGCCTTTGCCGCTCGACGCGCGTGCTTTAGAGCAATTGATACCCGACGGCGCCGCGATGAACGCCTTGGCGATTCCGGGCTAGCGAACCAATCTATTTCGCCGACAAATCGTTGGCCAGTTTGTAATTGTGAATGCCGATCCCGGTGTAAGCGGCGGCAGTCGCGGCGTTGACGCCGGTCCACACCCAATCTGTTTTCGGATCTCTAGAGGCGTGGAACAGATGCGTTTCCTGCATGATAGCCGTGGCGCCGCAAAGGCCGGCTTTGATGCTGATCATGCGGCCATATTCCGGGCGGCCTTGCGCATTGGCGAAGAGACCGTTGGTTTCAATCGCGCCCGCGTTGGCGGCGGCGCGGGTGCTGAGAGTATCGAAAATCATGCTGGCGGCGCAGCCGGGCGACCAGTGTAGCCCGGCGGATCCAGACGCGTTTCGGGGTGCGCGAGTGTTCGCGTCCACCACCGCTTTCGACCAGATCTGCGCCGGGACTTGAGATGGCGATTAAGAGTGCGATGCAGAGTATCTTCACGCTGACCTTATCGGTCAGGGTGTGTGGACTTTAGGCTGCTCGGATTATTCGGGGGTTTTCACTCGACCACCATGAACGGGTGTTCCCGTGCGGCGTTGAATTCGCAGCCTAATAATACGATCACGGGACGGACGTACATCCATACCAGCAGTGCCAGCCCGGCGCCGACGCTGCCGTACATTACGTTGTAATTCGCTACTTTCTCCACATAGAGGCCAAATCCGAGTGTGGCCAGCAACCATAGGACCGTGGCCAGGATTGCGCCGGGGATCACCTGGCGAAATACTTGTCTGCGATTCGGGCCCCAGTAGTACACCAGCGCCATGGCGAACACGATGGATCCGACGGCGACGACGAAACGAAGCGCTTGCCCCGCTAGCATCACCCATCCGCGAGTCTCCGATGCGATTCCAAGCCATTCGATGAACGTGGTCTCGCCGCGGCGGCCGAACACGATCAGCGCCGACGATCCGACTACCGGCAGCGCGCAGGTAAATACCAGGATTAAAGCGACGCCGCGCTCATGAAAAGGAGCGGGCATCTTCCAGCCGGTAAACCGCGCGGAAGCCTTCCATAATGCTCATCATCGCGCCGGAGGCGGCCCACAACGCGAGCACCGTCGCGATCACCAGCAGCCAGGCCGGCCGCTGGCCGTGCACGACGAACAGAGTACGCACCACGTCTTCAGTTCCCGGCGGTACCACATCGTAAAGCAGGCGAGCGACGGTTCGTGAAACCGCCTCCGCTTTCGCCTGCACCAGCAGCGCTGCCAGCGTCGTCAGCACGGGAAAGAACGATAACAGGCCGGAGTAAGCCGCGCCTTTCGCAATTCCCAGGCAGCCGTCGGAATAGATTCCGATGCACGCCGCGCGGAGCAGCGTCCACAAACGATCCAGGAACCCGGGTTGCAGCAAGTGCATGCGCGGCGGATTCACAAGACTCCTTTTTCGCGGCGTGCGGGGATCCTCGCGCAGACGGAAGCGTTCACGGCGAGCAGAATGATCGCGCAAACGGACGCCTGCCAACGTTCGCGGGCCGAGGTGGACGCCAAGCGATCATGATAAGTCATCCGTGTTGTATTTCGCTATCCTTATTGTCATTGAACCGCCGATATGCCCGTTTCCCGACATTTCTGCTGGTACTTTCATTGTTCCTGCTGAACGGTTATATTTGCCGCGGATTATCCGGCGTGGAATATCTGCGGCATATGCTGTCGATTGAGGGCTCCTTCATCGGAATGTCCAGGTATGCGATGGAGCATTGGCGCGACCTGACGTGGTTTCCTGTCTGGTACACGGGGATGCCGTACGCGAACGTTTATCCGCCGCTGCTGTCTTGGGGCGTCGCTTTCGTGGCGACCGTCAGCGGATTCACGGCGGCGCACGCCTTCCACTGGGTAACCGCGGCCGCTTATTGCCTGGGACCGGTGGCGTTATTCGCGCTCGCGCTGCGGCTGACGGGCTCGCGCTGGACCGCCTTCATCGCCGGCCTGCTGTACTCGACGGTGTCCTGGTCGGCGCTGCTGATTCCGGAGATCGCGCGAGATTTGCAAAATCCGCTGAATCCGAGGCGTCTGGAGGCCCTCGTGCTTTATGGCGAAGCTCCGCATATAGCGTCCTTGACGCTGCTTCCTGTCGCGCTGCTGCTGTTGGATCTCGCGCTTTCGAAGCGTTCCGCGCCCTGGTATTGGTTGGCTTCGTTCGGACTGGCGGCCACGGTGCTGACCAGTTGGTTGGGCGGCTACGCGCTGGCGTTGATGATCCTGTCGTATCTTGTGGCCCGCTTGGGCTGGCCGCCGGTTCCTGACTTAGGCAGCCTGGTCAGGATGGCGGGAATCGGAATCGCGGCCTACTTCGTGGCGATGCCGTGGGCCTTACCCTCCACCATCGCGGCGACGCAGTTCAATTCGAAGACGCTGGGCGGCGATTTTCGCGGGTCTTACCACACGCTGCCGATTTGGGCGGCCGCGGTTTTGCTGGGCTTGATCGTCCTGAAGTTTGGAGTGCGACGGCTGACTCCGCACCTTCAGTTCGCCATCTTTTTCACATTTCTTTTGGCCGCGCTGGTGTTCCCGTTCGAATGGTGGCAAGTCTCAGCCGTGCCGCAGCCGATGCGATACCATCTGGAACTCGAGATGGCGATCTCGCTGGTGACAGCGTTTGCGGCCTACGACATCCTGAAGCGATTTCCGCGCCGGACCGCGATGGTTGCGATTGCATTGACGATCATCGCGCTGATTCAGCCGGTTCGAATGTATCGCCGCTACGCGCGAAATCTTTTGATCCGCTCCGTCGATATCACCACCACTATCGAATACCGCACGGCGCAGTGGCTGAATCAAAATTGGACCGGAGGCCGAGTCATGATGCCGGGGTCCACTTCTATCTGGCTCACCGCCTTCACCGATACTCCCGAGCTTGCCGGCGGACCCGAGCAAGGGGTTATCGACTACATGGCGCGTGTAGGGATCTATGGAATTTACTACGGTACCGATTTCATCGGCGCGCGGAACGGCGAGACTTCCGTAGTCTGGCTGAAAGCCTTGGGAGTGCATGCGGTGGGCGTCAGCGGACCTGCCAGCAGCGAGGTTTACAAGCCTTTCCGAAATCCGAAACAATTCGAGGGATTGCTCGATCCTCTGTGGCGCGACGGCGACGATGTGATTTATAGGGTGGGTGCGGAAGATATTTCGCTCGCCCATGTAGTGCCGCGGTCGAGCATCGTGTCGCGAACGCCGGATAACGGAATCGACGTCGATCCGTTGCGGCCCTATGTGTCCGCGCTCGACAATCCGCAGTTGGCGCGCGCTAAATTCCGATGGACGAGTCAGCACTCCGCGAATATCGCGGCGGAGGTTCAAGCGGGCCAGGCAATTTCGATTCAGGAGGCGTGGCATCGCGGATGGCACGCGACTGCGAACGGCGCGGCCATCCCCATCGAGCGCGACGCGATCGGATTCATGTACATTCAGCCGCCCTTTGCGGGGCCGGTTTCCATTCAGCTCCTTTTCGATGGCGGCACCGAAGCGAAGGTCGCGAGGTGGTTGAGTTTGCTTACCGTTTTGCTCTTGGCCGTCGCGTCCGCACGTGCTATTCTGAAAAAGTCTTGGTAGAGGAGCGGGGGCCATAAGTAGCCCGGCGCGCAATTCCGGCCAGTTCCGGAGCGCCGGGTGAAAGGGGCAGCCTCGCCGAAATCGATGCGCCGGCTTCGGCGGCGCGCCGGTTGGTGGATAAGGCTAACACCTGTTCACTGTCATTCGGTCCACATTGGATCGGATGGAGCGCTATCGGGAGGGTCTCTCGCCCTTCCTGGTATCTTCATCAGCGCTATCATCCTCAACGTTTATGAATGTTTTCGAGCTGACTCGCGCGCTGATCGATATCGATTCGGTCACTCCCAACGAGGAGCGCGTGGGCGATTATCTCGTTCGACTATCTTTCGCGAGATGGCCGGGCGACCGGCGGACAGTCGAGCGGATGGATGTCGAACCGCATCGATTCAACGTGTTCGCGCACTGGGGCGAGCCGGTGGTGACGTTTTCCACCCACATGGATACTGTGCCGCCGTTCTTTGAGTTCGCGCGAAGATGACCGATTCATCTGGGGCCGGGGCGCTTGCGACACCAAAGGGATCATCGCGTCGATGATCTTTGCAGCGGAAGCGCTGGTCGCGACGGGAGTAAGCCAGTTCGCGCTGCTGTTCGTGGTCGGCGAAGAGCGCAACAGCGCCGGGGCATTCGCCGCGGCTCGCGATCCGCGCGGCAGCCGATTCCTGATCAATGGCGAGCCGACCGAAAATAAGCTGGCGCTGGGGTCGAAGGGCGCGCTGCGGTTTGAGATCGCCGCGCATGGGAAGATGGCGCATTCGGCGTATCCGATTTGGGTGAATCGGCGATCGAGAAGCTGCTGGACGTGCTGGAGCGCGTCCGCCGCATGTCTCTGCCGGTAGATCAGATGTTCGGGCAGAGCACGGTGAACATCGGCACGATTCAGGGCGGACGCGCGCCGAACGTGATCCCTGATTAGGCGAAGGCCGAAGATTTTCTTCCGGCTGGTGGACGACGGCGGTCGACGCGTGAGGCGATGCGGGACGGGTAAGAGGACAGGCGGACCTTCGGAAGTGTTGTGCATGCCCGCGCAGAAATTCGGAACGCTGGGTGGATTCGAAACGGCGGTGGTCTCGTACGCCACCGATATTCCGGCATTCGGCGGAGTCATGGGGCCAGCCGTTCTTGTTGGGGCCGGGAACCATCCACGTCGCGCATACCGCGGAAGAGCGTGTGCCGAAAGACGAATTGATGGAAGCGATTGCAAATTTATCAAGACATGACCAGGAGGCATTGTTGAAACAATGAGCGAACGAATCAATGTCGGAATTTTAGGCGCAACGGGAATGGTGGGGCAGGAATTTGTGACTTTCCTGCAAAATCATCCCTGGTTCGACCTGACGTGGCTGGGTGCAAGCGACCGCTCGGCGGGGAAGCCGTACTAAAGAAGCGACGTCGTGGCGGCTGGGCGGCGTGATGCCCGCCTACGTGCGCGACATCGTGGTCTCCGATTCGAAGCCGGGCGACGCGCCGCAGCTGCTGTTTTCCGCGATGGACGCCTCGGTGGCCACCGAGATCGAGCAGGCGTTCGCGCGGCGCGGGTCACATCGATCGTATCGAATTCGCGCAATCATCGCATGGATGCGGACGTCCCGCTGCTGGTTCCGGAGATCAATGCCGAGCATCTGCGGCTGCTTCCGGACCAGCGGAAGAAGCGCGGATGGAAGGGCAAATCGTCACCAATCCCGAATTGCTCGACGATGGTGCTGGTCATTGCGCTCGCGCCTCTGAAGCAGTTCGGCATCCGGCGCGTGATGGTGACGACGATGCAGGCGATCTCAGGCGCAGGGCTATCCGGGCGTCGCATCGATGGACATCAACGCGAACGTGGTTCCGTTCATCGGCGGCGAAGAAGACAAGATGGAGACGGGAGACGCAGAAAATTCTCGGCGATTTTCGAGAGGATCACGTAGCGCCCCTGGCGGCGAAGGTCAGCGCGCAATGTAATCGGGTCCCGGTCGTGGACGGGCATACCTTGCCCGTTTCGGTGGAATTGGAAAAGAAGCCGGCGGAGAACGAGATCATCGGCGCGATGCGCGGATGGCGGGGCATTCCGCAGACAGCGAGTCTTCCCAGCGCTCCTCCATGTCCGGTGATTTATATGGAAGAGCACGATCGGCCGCAGCCGCGCCGTGATGTCGAGCGGGAAAACGGGATGGCCGTTTTCATAGGACGTTTGCGGAAATGTCCGGTGCTGGATTATAAGTTCATCGCGCTCGGGCACAATACCGTGCGCGGAGCGGCGGGCGCGGCGGTTTTGAATGCGGAGCTGATGAAAGCCGAAGGGTGGCTCGACAAGTAATGGTCAGGAGTGACTGATGATCGTAATGAAATTCGGCGGGACTTCCGTCGAATCGGCAGAGGCGATCGAGCGCGTCGCGGGCATCGTGCGAGCGCGGATGGATCGGCAGCCGTTGGTGGTGGTCTCGGCCATGGGAAAGACCACAAACAAACTGCTGGCGATCGCGGCGGCGGCGGTGGCGGGAGAGCGGCAGCGCGCGCTTGAAATGCTAGAGGATCTCGAGGATTTCATCTGCGCGAATCGGCCGGGCTCGAGTGGATACCGAAATCGATGCGCATTTCGAACAGTTGGCGGAGCTGGTCAAGGGCCTCGCGGTGATGGGGGAACTGACGCCGCGCGCGACCGACGCGATTTCTTCCTACGGGGAACGCATTTCCAGCCTTATTGTGACCGAGTATTCCGCCGACTGCGGGATCGACGCGGTACATCTAGATTCGCGGCAAGTGATCGTCACGGATGGACGCCACACGCAGGCCGCTCCGCTGTTTCGCGAGACCAATGCTCGATTGAACGATCATTCCGGTCTGGCAGAAGGTGGTCGTGATGGGCGGATTTATCGGGTCGACCGAAGATGGAGTCACTACGACGCTGGGGCGCGGAGGGTCGGACTATACGGCGGCCATCGCGGGCGCTGGGATCGGCGCGGACGAGATTCAGATCTGGACCGATGTCGACGGAATGCTGACCTGCGATCCGACGATTCTTAAAGGTTACCGGCTGAAGACGTGCTCGTTTGCGGAGGCCGCGGAGCTAGCTTATTTCGGCGCGAAGGTACTGCATCCGGCAACAGTGCTGCCTGCGATCGAGAAAAATATCCCGGTGCGAATCTTAAATTCGCGGCGTCCGGAGGTAGAGGGAACGCTGATTACCGAAGAGGCGCCGCCTTGCACCAATGCGATCCGGTCGATCGCATGCAAGCGGAATATCACGCTGGTGAATATCGTTTCGACGCGGATGTTGATGGCGCATGGGTTTCTGAGGCGGATTTTCGAGATTTTCGACCGCTTTGAAACTCCGGTCGACATGCTGGCAACGTCCGAAGTGAGCGTGTCGTTGACCATCGACAATATCCGGGCTCTGGATGCGATTCGCGCGGAGCTGGAAACTTTCGCCGATGTTTCGGTGGAGGAAGATCTGGCGATCCTTTGCATGGTGGGCGACAACATCCGGCAAACGCCGGGTGTCGCGGCTCGAATTTTTTGCGCGCTGAAGGAAATTAACGTGCGCATGGTTTCGCAGGGAGCCTCCCTGCTGAACTTCAGCCTGGTGGTGGCCGCCGCGGATGTGCGCCGCGCGGTAGAATCGCTGCACCGGGAGTTTTTCCACGACCCGGACCCAACGGCCTTCGAATGAAACTTGCCATTATCGGTTACGGAAAAATGGGGCGGCTGATGGAACAGCTGGCGCCCGAATATGGATTTACGATTCACGCGCGCGTCGATGTCGATGACGATTTTGAAGCGGCTCGCGATGCCGACGCCGCGGTGGAGTTTTCGGTTCCGCATGCGGTATTGGGAAATATTGAAAAGCTGAGCGGGTTGGGGGTGCCGGTGGTGGTGGGAACCACGGGATGGCTCGCGGATATGGATCGGGCGAAGGCAGCTGTGGAGCGGCATGGGTCGGCCATGGTGTGGAGCCCAAATTTTTCCATCGGCGTGAATATTTTTTCACGACTGGTGAAAGAAGCGGCTCGGCTGATGGCGGATGAACCGCAGTACGGAGCTTGGGCGTGGGAGATTCATCACCACACCAAGAAGGACGCGCCGTCGGGAACCTTGATCAAGCTGATCGACGATATGAAGGCCAGCGGGTATAAAGCGAAGATCGACGTCAGCTCGAATCGCGCCGGAGCGCATCCGGGGACGCATGAGATCGGATTCGATTCGGCGGCGGACACCATCACGCTGCGGCATGCGGCGCGGAGCCGCGAAGGATTTGCGCGCGGGGCTCTAAAGGCCGCGCAATGGATCGTGGGAAAAAAAGGCGTATATGAATTTCAGGATGTTTTGTTCATGAAGGAGAGCTGAAAATGTTTACGGGATGCGGGACAGCGATGGTCACTCCGTTTCAGAAGGATCTGTAGCTCGACGAATCCGCGATGCGGCGGCTGGTCCGGCGGCAGATCGACGCGGGGATTGATTTTCTGGTGCCCTGCGGCACTACCGGCGAGAGCCCGACGCTGACGCGCGCGGAGCATCTTCGCGTGGTGGAAATTACGGTCGAGGAAGCCAAGGGGAAAGTTCCGGTGCTGGGCGGAGCGGGCGGATACAATACCGCCGAAGTGATCGAGCTGGCGAAGGAGCTGCGAGCACATCGGGGTCGACGGGATTCTTTCGGTGACGCCGTACTACAACAAGCCGACTCAGGAAGGCCTGTATCAACATTACAAGGCGATCGCAGCGGCGGTGCCGCTGCCGATCATCGTTTATAGCGTGCAGGGACGCACCGGGTGCAACGTCGAGCCGTCGACTTTGAAGCGACTGGCGGCAATTGAAAACATCGTCGGCGTCAAGGAGGCTTCGGGGAATATCGGCCAGATGGCTCGCGTGGTGCATGAAGTTCCGGAGGGTTTCAAAGTTCTGAGCGGCGACGATTCGATTACTCTGCCGCTGATTGCGCTGGGCGGGCACGGGATTATTTCCGTGGCATCGAATGAGATTCCGGGAGAGATGACCAAGCTCGCGCAACTTGGGTTAGCCGGCGATTTCGCGGCCGCGCGGGCGATTCAACGGCGGTGGCTGCCGCTGATGGAGATCAACTTTGTCGAGTCGAATCCGATTCCGGTGAAGACGGCGATGGCTCTGATGGGCCTTCTGGAACCGATTATCGATTGCCGATGACGCCGCCTTCGGCCGAGAATGAGGCGAAGATCGCGGCCGTGTTGAAGGCCTCCGGGCTGATCGCGGGGGCCCGGCACACGCATGCAGACTGAGATCGAACGGCTGTTCGATGAGAAGCCCGCGGCGTACACCGAAGAACATTTCGCGCTGTTCCATCGCTTCAAGCAGGCGCTGAACGAAGGCCGCGCAAGAGCCGCGGAGCCCGATTCGTCGACGTCCAGCGGCTGGCGCGTTAACGCGTGGGTGAAGAAGGGCGTGCTGCTGGGATTCCGGATGGGTGCGGTGGTGGATATGTCGATCGACACCGCGCGTCAGCCGATGTTCGACAAAGCGACGTGGCCCGTGAAGCAGTTCAACGCGGCGAGCGGCGTACGCATCGTGCCCGGAGGGTCCAGCATTCGGGATGGATGCTACATCGGGACCAGCGTAACCTGCATGCCGCCGATGTATATCAACGCGGGATCGTGGGTGGGCGACGGGACCATGATCGATTCGCACGCGCTGGTGGGGAGCTGCGCGCAAGTGGGGTCGCATTGCCATATTTCCGCGGCGGCGCAAATCGGCGGAGTGCTGGAGCCGGTGGGGGCGCTGCCGGTGATCATCGAGGACGATGTTCTGGTCGGCGGGAATTGCGGGGTCTACGAAGGTACGGTCGTGAAGAGACGTGCGGTGCTGGGGAGCGGGACGATTCTGACGCGCTCGACTCCGGTGTACGACGTGGTGCGCGGGCTGGTTTATTCGGCGTCGGACGATCAGCCGTTGATTATTCCGGAAGATGCGGTGGTGGTGGCGGGGTCGCGGGCGATTACAAAGGGTCGCGGAAAAGAATGGGGAATTTCGCTGTACACGCCGGTGATCGTGAAGTACCGGGATAGCAAGACGGACGCGAAAATTCAGCTCGAGGATCTGCTGAGGTAATTTTGTCGCCAGCGTCGTCCGCCATCGATGGAAGTTATTCTGATCCGGGACTAACGGGCGTCGAAAAGCCAATCGCTTGAAATATTCTATTTTTGAACTTGTTTGTGGCTGGAATATTGGCCCACCAGTGCACGCCACCGGATTCCAATTAATGCGCCGAAGGACGCGGCCCCGGATAACGCGCTGACCTTGGTTCCTTCCACGTTGTTCCATACCACGGGAACTTCGATGGCTTTGATTCCGAGGGTCTTAGCGATCACCAGGTCCTCTACGTCGAAGCTGAAGCCATCCAGTTGCTGACGTGAGAAAATTTCGCGGGCGGCTTTCGAGTGAAACAGCTTGAAACCGCACTGCGTGTCGCGAAAGGGCAGCCCGGTGACGGACCGCATGACAAGATTGAACGCGCGGCCAGACAGTTCGCGGAAAGCGGATTGATGGACGCCGACCAAAGAACGATCCAGGGCTCGCGAGCCGATGGCCACCTGCGCGTTTTCCCGCTCGGCGGCGGCGATTAATTTATCCAGCTCAGCGATGGGAGCCGAGAGATCGGCGTCGGTGTAGAGAATCCATTCGCCTTTCGAGTCGAGCATACCGTGGCGAACTGTGTAGCCTTTGCCACGATTGCCGGGGTTCTTGAGGAGTCGAATCACGGGATGCCCGGCTCTGCCAGGTTTCGACCAGGGCTGCGGTGCCGTCAGTCGAACCGTCGTCCACCACGATGACTTCCACAAACGGGAAATTCTTGCCGTCGAGATAGGCCAGGACAGCTTCGAGCGACGACGCCAGGCGCTTCTCTTCGTTGAAGGCGGGGATGACGATGGAAATCGACGGCAATTTACGAGCCTACCGCAAGCAAGGCTCCCCAGTGGAAGCCCGCGCCGAAGGCGGCGAAAACGACTGGCTCATCGGGCTTAAAACCGGCTTGCGCGTTCCACTCAGAAGCGGCGATCAGCATGGACGCCGAAGAAGTGTTTCCGTAGCGGGCGATGTTCGAGTAAAACGTTTCGGGCGCGACTTGAAGAGCCTGCGCGATGCGCACAATCAGGTTTTGATTGGCCTGATGCATCAGGAAGGTGTCGATGGCGGCGGCGGGCAGGGAGTGGCGTTCCAGCAGCTCGCGAATGACGCTGGGGACTTTTCGGCCAGCTTGAAGGATTACCGTGCGGCCGTCCATATGGATGGGCTGATCAAACTCCAGGCGCAGATTGTCGGCGAAACTGCCATCGGAGTGGAGACACCAATCGACGATCTGGGCCATCCCTTCATGGTGATGGATGAGGCAGGCGCCGGCGCCGTCGCCGAACAGGATGGCGGTATTGCGATCGAGCGGCGTGCGTTCGATTACGGATGACATCTTTTCCGCTGCGATCACCAGCGCGGAAGTATTCGTGAACGCGCAACGGGCGGCCATGGCGATCGCGAACAAGGCACCGGCGCTGGCCATGGGAACGTCGATGGCGGGGACGCCGGCTAATCCTAAGCGGAAGGCGACCTCGGCGGCGGGACCCGGGAAACGGCGCTCGCTGGATCCGCTGGACACGATCACCATGCCGATTTTCGACGCATCGGCGGCGGGCTTTAAGCAATCGACGGCGGCGCGTTCGGCGAGATCGATCAAGGACTCGGTGGAATCGGCGTAGCGGCGCTCCTCGATTCCGGAGGCGTTGAGAATCCAATCCGGCTCGCATCCGAGGCGTGCGGCGAGCTCGGTATTGGTGACGATGCGCGATGGAACGTAGGCGCCGAACGCACTGAGAAAAGCCATGAAACGCTCAAGTAGTGTGGACTTCGATATAGTTCGCGATGCGCGAGACGGAATCGAATTTGCGCGGATTCAAATCGGCGTCGGGGACCTTGATTCCGAATTCCTCCTCAAGTCCGCCTACCATATCGGGAAGCGCGAAGGAGTCCAAAACGCCCGATTCGAATAGAGACTCTTCAGGGTCGGCTGGGATCGGCTTCTGGGCGACCTTCTGGATGACTGCGTGGATGCGTTCTTGAGTGGTCATTCGGATTAAGATTTAGACATTTTAGCAGACCGGCCGATAGTCTATGATAGATCGATGCTCACGTACGCTTTATTGTCCCTGAGCTTGCTGGCGATGCGCCAAGCGCCGGCAGGAACCCAGCTTCACATACGACTTACCGCTCCGGTCGGGTCATATGCGAGCACGGTGGGCGAGCCGGTCAGCGCGGTTTTGATCGCACCCGTGTCTGCGGAATCCGGCGAAGCGCTGCTTCCCGCGGGGAGCACGCTTGAGGGAACGGTAAAACACGTAACACGAGTAGGGTTCGGGTTGTTGCACGAAACCGCGGCGCTGGAGCTGACGTTCAACCAGGTCCGGCTGCCGGATGGACAACAGGTTCCGATCGCGAGCCGGGTTCTCGAAGTGGACAACAGCAGCCAGCGGGTGATCGCGACCGGAAACATTCTTGGGGAGCGCAGCACATCCAGTGTCGCGTATCGCGCCAGTGGCTACATCCGCACGGCGCTGTGCTGGGAGATTCACGCGCGGCTGGCGATCTGGGCTGTGAAGACCTTATTGATTCGCGTTCCGGAGCCGGAAATTTATTACGCACCGGGCGTGGAGATGACGTTGTCGCTGACAGAGCCGATGCTGGCGACGCCGGACACCGAAGAGGTCAAGAAACTGACCAGCGCGGAGCGCGAGCAGGTCCGGCTGCTGGTTTCGCAGATGCCGTACCGGACCACGACGAAGTCCAGCGTGCCGTCGGATTTGGTGAATCTGATGTTCGTGGGGACGCATGAACAGATTGTCGAAGCATTCAAGGCGTCGGGCTGGACGCAGGCCAGCGCCAAGACGACCATGCGGTCCCGCATACAGAATGTGCGCGCATTTGTCGAAGGCGTCGGGTATCGCGCGGCGCCGATGTCGATGCTGCTGCTGAATGAGACGGCTCCGGACATGTCGTGGGAGAAAAGCTTCAATGACGTATCGAAGCGCCATCACGTGCGGGTCTGGAAACAAGCCGAGACTTGGGACGGGCAGGAAATCTGGGCAGGGGCGGCGACACGGGATATCGACTTCGCGTATATGCGCCCGGGAGGCGCGTGGACGCATCGGGTGGAAGAGAACATCGATCATGAGCGCGACAAGATCGCGTATGACCTTCAGTTCACGTCTTGCACAGACCTGGTGGATTGGTGGGACCGGCCGGGCGCGCCATTGTCGGCCCATAATTCGTCGGGAGATCCGATGAGCACGGATGGAAGAATCGCGATTGTCCGGCTGAACGATTGCGCGGCGCCGCGCCTGATGCAGATGGCGGCCACCAGTGACGCCTTGCCGGTTCACGGAAATTATTTTCAACGCCTGGCGCGGCGGCAGATCCTAAGTGTGCGCAGCGATTTCTACCGAACCAATATGTACTGGCGGTCGTATGAAGGCGTGAAATGGGTAGTAACGTCGATCCGGCACCACCATCGTCCGGTGGATCCGGAGCGCGAAGATCCGTCGGCAACGGTAGTGGCAGGTTCATTTCGCTCGCGCGCGTGGAACAGCAGCTGGCTGCGTTAGGTCGGTTTATCCGGCTGAGATGGAGCGGGAGACGGGAATCGAACCCGCAACCAACAGCTTGGAAGGCTGTGACTCTACCATTGAGTTACTCCCGCGAGTACGTTTCGATTTTAGCGCACTCTGCGGGTCTGAAGCTCTGATAAACTGAATCCGCGGGCGGTTAGCTCAGTTGGTTAGAGCGTCTGGTTTACACCCAGAAGGCCGGGGGATCGTGACCCTCACCGCCCACCATACAACCTGCGTCGAACTGTGCCAAGTCTTCGCGCTCGCGTTAGAAGTGAAGTTTAAGCGCCACTTGAACCAGCCGGGGAGCGGCGGCGCTGACCACATTGCCAAAATTGGAATCGTTAACGATACCGTCCACAGAAGCCGGTCCGTAGAACTGGGCGTGGTTGAAGACATTGAATGCCTCAACGCGGATATCCACCGATCTCGATTCCGAAATTCGGATTGATTTACTGATCTGCACATCGAAATTCTCGATTCCGGGTCCATGGAACATGCGCCGGGGGGCATTGCCCAATTGCCCCAGCGTTTCCGGGGAGAACAGGCTGGTATTGAAGGCCGGCTGGCCGTTGCGCGGATTGGTGTTGATCTTCAACGGACCGGGAGACATCTTCGGAGTATCCAGCAACTGGTTGTTGAATCCGTTGCCGAGCGTGCCCAGGAGCGAATTGCCGGAGTCATCGAAAAGGGTCACCGGCAAGCCCGAACTCAGGCGCGTCGTGCCTGACAGCGACCATCCCTGGGTCCAGCGGGTGCGGCCCAGGATATGATCGAACGGCAGTGCATAGTTATAAGTCGCGACGAAATTGTGCGTCATGTCCCAAGACGAAATGACGCGGGACAGGCGTTCATTTAAAGGATTGATCTGCTCGCCGAGATTGGATGCATCGTCGATCGACTTCGAATAGGTGTAGGAGAGAAGGAGGGTGGATCCCTTGGCGGGCGCCATCCGAAAGCTGGTCTCGAGCGCGTTGAAATTCGAATTGCCTATGGTCTTCGAAGCCGTGATGGGGCCGAAGTTCGGCCCCAGAGCCAGCCGCGTTCCCTGGTAGACCTTGCCAGATACGGAAGTGTACGTCGCATTTTCACCGAAAGGTCCGCAGGTGGCGCTGCCAGGCGCGACCTCGCTCGGCTGGCTGAGGCTCAAGCACAGGGAGGGACTGCCTAAATTCGTTGGCTCCGACACCAGAAGATGGTGGCCTTGATTTCCGACGTAGCTCGCGGTCAGCAGCGCGTTTTGGGTGAACTGGCGCTGGATGGAGAACATGTAGTTCACGGTGTACGGCGTCTGGTTGCGATAGTAAAAATACGGATCCGCGCTGATGGGAATGACCGAGCCGAAATTAAAGCCGGTATATGGATTCTTCTGTGAAACATTGTGCGGAGGAAAGTTGAACGGGAACGGATCGGCATTCCGGACGCCGTCGCCGGCGTTGATAAACGGGGTTGCAAACAGGGGCGGTGCGGGGCTGAGGTAGTTATATCCAAAGGGAGGAACTCCATACATAACGCCCGCGCTCAGGCCCTGAAATGCGGTATAAAACTGACCGAAACTAGAGCGTATGCTGCTTTTCCCGGCATCGCCGAAAATCGCTTTCAGCAAACGGTTCTTGAAGCCCGGCGCATACGCGAGGCCAACTCGGGGAGCGAAGTTGTGGAGCTGCGAAGGCGATAGCGTGGAGGGAATCCCCGCATCTCCGGCCACCAGCAATCCGGGAGGGGCGTTGGGATAGAGCGTCGACTGCGCGCCGGGAACCACGGTTTGAATATTGTTGTACTTCTCCGACCATGGCTCGATCAGATCCCAACGCAGGCCCAAGTTGAGCGTCAGGTTGCTACGCGCGTGCCAGCTATCCTCGACGAACGCCGCGCCGTAACGGTTCCGGAGGTAAAAACGCTGGCCCGTGGTCTGTGTGTAGTTACTTGGAAAGCCTAAAAGGAAGTCGGCAAACGGGCTGCCGGTCTCGGTTCCGAGAAATGAGAAGGTTCCGTTGAACGTGGCGTTGGGATTCTCGTTGACCTGATCGTTGTGAAACTGGCCGCCGAACTTCAACGTGTGGCGCCCGATCACCTTCGAGATCGCATTGCTGGTGTAGAGCGTGTTGTTCCACTGAAAGGTATTGGTAATTGGAACTCCCATTACAAAGGACGGGAATACGATATTTTCTACGCCTTCGAACTGGGGCGCCTGCACCACGATCCCGGCCGTTCCCGCGCCGGTGACAAAGCCCTGCGACTGAAGCGACACTCCCAGGCCGCCGTGGGGCTGGCCG
>CAVPKR010000176.1:0-22328 GCA_963705675.1 Terriglobia bacterium | reverse complement strand
AACGGTCGCCGTTGTTACGCCTGCATGGCGAGCGACGTTTGTCAGCGCCTCCTGTACGATCCGATATGCACACGTTTCAGCCTCCGGCGCAAACCGGCGATCGACACCTGTATGTTTGAAATCTACCAGCACCCCGGTGCGTTCGGAAATCGCTCAAAAAGCGCTAGCAGGGCCGGTATCAGTCCGAATTGGTCCAGCACCGCAGGCCGCAAATCGAAGGAGAGTCCGCGGCTCTTTCGAGAAGCTCGTCCACGATTGTACGGGCTTGCTCGAGCCTGGCGCTTAACGTGACGCTTAACGAATCTCCGTTATGTTTCAGCAGCAGGCGAAGACCGGTGAGCAACTGGCCGATTTCATCGTGAAGTTCGCGCGCCAGATGACGGCTCTCAACCTCTTTGACCTCGAGCAGCCGGCGGGAAAGAGCCTCCAGACGGGTCGCGTAACTTTTCAACGCCTCTTCCGCTTGGCGGCGTTCGGTGATGTCCTGGGCGGTCCCGACCAGCCGGATGGGCTCCCCGTCATCGTTCAGTACAATTTCTCCGCGATCGTACAAGATCCTGGTACCGCCATCTCGTAGCGCGATTCTGTACTCGCAACTGAACGGCTGGCGATCGAGTAATGCCTTTTCGACGACGGCCCGAGTCTTGTCCCTGTCTTCCGGCCAGACGAAATCTAAGAACTCTTCGTAGGTAATCGGATGTTCTTGAGGCTGCAGCCCGAACAAACGGTAGAGCTCATCGGACCATGTCACCTCATTTGTCCGAAGGTCTCGCTCCCAACTGCCGACATGTGCGACGTGTTGGGCCTCAGCCAGTCTTTGTTCGCTTTTTTTCAGCTTTTCTTCAGCTCGTTTTCGATCCTCGATGTCGATGCTGGCCGCATACCACCTGACAATGTTTCCGGAATCGTCGCGTAGGGGCGCGTCACGCGTCAGAAACCACCTATAGACCCCGTCAGTCCTCCGCAGGCGCAGCTCCATTTCGGCCGGTTCTCCGGCGGCCAGCACGGCGCGCCACTGATCGATGATTTGATCGCGGTCCTCGGGATGAAGCGCCCGGGTCCAGCCCCACCCTCTTGCTTGGTCGAAGGACAGGCCCAAGAATTCGAGGCAACGTTGATCCAAGAAGTCAAGGGACCCATCGGGCAGCGCGCTCCAAATGAAGGCGGGAATGGTGTCGATGACCAGGCGGAGGTCGCCCACGACCCGCTCGTGCTTTCGCTCTGCAAGCCGTCCTTGCTGGAGTTGGCTGAGCCGCCATTCGAGATCGCGAGCCGAGCTTCCAGCCGCGTCGGGGTCCAACAGGATCTCAGGACGCTCGTAAAACGGATTGCCGCAAAGCGCATCACCCGTGATGACCAGCGGGTGCGCCCGTAAGACGGCAAGAATGGAGGGAACCCCGAATCGGAACCGGTTGTACTGGCAGAGCACGGTCAGCTGCCGATCGTGCTCAAGCTGGTTCAGCAGGGCCTCATATTCAATCAGCCGGTCATTCCCCTCCTCCGGGCCACAGGCCCAGGTCATCTCGCCTGTCAGACACAATCCCGAGAAGCCTTCACGTAGCGCTTGCTCCTCCTGATGACGAACGAAGTCGATCATTGGCTCAGGAATGAATTTCGTCAGCCGGAGATAGGCGTCCTGCTTGGTCAGGAACCTGAATGCGCCTCGTTGTTGCTCGTACCTGGCATCCAACTGCGCGGACGCAAGGGCCTGAATAATTTCTTCCTTAGTGCGATCGTCCAGGATGTAGAGGATCCGCTCGCCCCGGGCAAGGGCCTGCTTTAGGAAGGGGATGACCACAGAAAGTTGATCAGCCGCGTTGCCGTAGATCAGACAAACGTGATTGCGTGGCTTGAGCCACGCTAACTCCTGCTCTAGTTCGGTCACGACTGTCTCCCTCCTTCGACAGTGGCAATAATGTGATCTCATCTTATCGATCCCGGTAATCGTTGGCTACGGGACGGTCCGGAGGTCGTGGCCGGAGTGATGCAGCACCCCGCTGCTTTTGAAGCGTTGTCTTAAATTGGAGGGAAAGCGATTATCACCAGCTGACGCTGTCCGTTCACGCGAATCAGTCGTGTTTCACAGGAGGACAAGTCCGGAGCTCCCGGTTCACATGCGGACCTCGCCCAATGACTGCTCAATGGGCGGCTCACGTCCGTGTGGCTAGTCGCGCATACTGTGATCATGGCGATCAAGCATCTGGATTGTAAAACCGCTCCGGCCCTTTTCCTTTTCGTTCCGCTAACGCGAAGTGATCACTTGGGGTGTCACATGGATCAGGGCGCCAGGATTGGCGTCTTCCAGCATCCATAGTGAACCATCGGGGCCTTGTTCCACATCGCGGATGCGATGGCCCACATCCCAGCGCTCGGCGGTTTTGGCGCCGCCATGGCCGTCAAAGACGATGCGGACGAGCGACTTGGTCGCCAGGCCGCTGACGAAGCCGCTGCCGTTCCATTGCGGGAACGTCTGGGTGCTGCTGTAGAACATCAGGTTACCCGGCGCGATCACCGGCAACCAATAGAGCGCCGGCTTTGCCAGGTCGGGCCGCATGTCCGGCTTGGGAATCGGCACGCCGTTATAGTTCTGGCCAAAGGAGACGAGCGGCCAGCCATAATTCTTGCCCTTCTCAATCAGGTTCAGCTCGTCGCCGCCGCGCGGGCCGTGCTCGACCTCCCACAATTCGCCGGTGGGGGAAAACGCCATGCCGTAGGGCGTGCGGACGCCGCTGGCCCAGGTTTCAGCCGGCGTCAGATTGGGGCCGGGAAAGGTATAGGTGCTGACGACCTTCGCTGTCTTGGCGGCTTCGGTGTCACGCGGCGGATCGATCAGGGGAATGGTGGCAGCGCCGGTCTTGCCGAAGTTGGGATTGCCGGGGGCGGGTTTGCCATCCAGCGTCAGGCGCAGGATCTTGCCTACGGGCTGGTCTGGATCCTGGGCGGGCGTCATGCGCTGGCGGTCGCCAACCGCGAGGAACAGATACTTGCCGTCGGGCGAGAAGGCGATCTGCGCGCCTTCCTGGCCGCCCTTGCCCTTGGGCATCTGGCGCCACAGCACCTCGAAATTTTCGAGTTTGGCCGAGGTCGCGGTGACGTTCAGCTTGGCGCGCGCGAGCGCCAGGCCGCCGCCGTAGTCACCCGGCTCGGCATAGGTGAGATAGATACTCTGGTCGGTGGCGTAATGGGGCGAGAGGAAGACGCCCAGCATGCCGCTCTGGCCCTGCCAGTAGACTGGGGGCGTATTGGCCACCGGAATCTTCTCTCCCTGCTGGGACACCAGCCAGACAGGCCCGACCTTTTCGGTGATCAGCATGCGGCCATCGGGCAGGAAGGCCAACCGCCAGGGCAGTTCAAAAGTGGACACAGTCGTCATGGTGAAGGGCAGGCTGGCTTCGGGCTTCTGTTCACCCACGTTGACCTGAGCCCAGGCCGCCACCGACACCAGGGTGAAAACCAACGGCACTTTCGCCAATTTCATCGTCATCTCTCCTTGTTTCTCAAGCGCCAGCCCCGATCGATCCAGAGCGCTGCCGTTAATCGTACATTACCATTGGATCGCGCCCAAATATACAGTTCGCGTAGAGCGTTTCAAAGCGGCAGGAGGCTCATGAGTCAAACCAGAACGACTCCCGTCTGATCCGAATCATAGCCCGCCAGCATTTCCGGGTTCTGCGCAGTACAGGGAACAACGAGACCTAGGGTGGCGAAGCTGGCGCGTTAGTCTTTTTCGAGCATCACCTCAGTCGATTTCACGACCACTTTCACCTTGTCGCCCTTCTTTAATCCAAGTTGTTCCGCGCTGCGCCGCGTGATCACGCTTTCGATCTGGCTCTTGCCAATGCGGACAACCACGTGGGCCATGATATCGCCCAGATTGACTTCCACTACTTTCCCTTCAAGCTGGTTCCGCGCTGATAGAGGCATACTCTCAGCTTGGCATAAATCGTTTACCGCTGACGGCCAGGCGGGAAACGGGTCGTGCGGGTGGAGAGGGGCATCGCCGCGGGCGGTTGCGATAGAATCGCATTTGCCCTCCTTGACGCCAGACCGGCCCCGAGTCGGCGAGGAGCGTAAGGGTTTTGACGTGAGCTTCGCCGTGCTGCGGGAATGGGCGCTACAGCTACTGAACGGATTGGGATACGGGAGTCGAACATGAAGCGTCAACGTTGGCTGGCCGGGCTGATATGTTACGTCGCGTTCGGAGCGGCGACGCAGATTTCTGATCCGGAAAAATTCGTTTCGGAAGTCTATCGCCGTCTGGCCGCCAATGAACGCGCATCGACGCCTTATGAGGCGCCAGTAGACATCTACACGCCTCGATTGAAGGCCCTGATCGCCGCGGACCGGCGCCGGGCCAAGGGCGAGGTTGGTTGCGTTGATTTCGATTTCTGGGTGAACGGACAGGATTGGGAGCTGAGCAACATCCACGTCAGCGGCCGGGACGTGGCGAATCGAGCAGGCCAAAAACTCGTGATTGCGACATTCGTAAACCTTGGCGAGGCGAACGAAATCCATTTCGACTTCTTGCAGGTCGGCGGGAAGTGGTTGCTGGACGATGTCCACTCGGTGAAGAATGCGCCGTGGACGTTATCTCAACTTTTGAAATGCCAGCCCTAGCGGCGGCCTCGATTGAGAACCAGCATTCCTTGACATTAGCCGTACGTTGGCGCAGATCGCCTGCGGCTATCTGCGATGAAGCTAGCCGGTCCGCTTGCTGCTCGGGCGCCGGGGCTTCGACTTGCCCTTGCCTATGAGATTGAGCATCACTGCCCCGCGGATGAGATCCTTCAAGGCCGACACATCAACCTTGTCGCCTTCGTGAAGATCGATAGCACGCCTGACATTGCCGTCGAGGCTGGAGTTGAATAGACCCGAAGGGTCCTTCAACGCAGCTCCTTTGGCGAATGTCATCTTGACGACGTTCTTGTACGTCTCTCCCGTGCAAACGATGCCGTCGTGGGACCAGACGGGCGTCCCCCTCCACTTCCACTCTTCGACGATCTCAGGGTCTGCTTCGTGAATGATTTGGCGCACTTTCGCGAGCATCTTCCCTCGCCAGTCGCCAAGCTCCTTAATCTTCTCGTCGATGAATGCAGAGGCGGATTCCGGCGGAACGGGCTTTTTCATGTGAAAGCTCCAACTCTCGCATCCTATTTTAGCTGCGCCCAACGTAACCTGGGCTTCCGAAGGAACGTGAACGCGATCGCGCGATCTTGCTGAACCGCGCATGCGGATGAGGCGCTGGCCAAATGCAATTGCCGATTGTACGAGCGGGTGAACGTAGGCTATATTCGGATCGACAGCGCTTTCCCCTATGTTGAACAGTGTTGCTCCCTTTTTTATCGTCGACGACTTAGCCGCTACGCTTGCGTTCTATCAGTCGAAGCTGGGGTTCGACGTTCTCTATAAGGGTGGTGGCGACGGAGACGGAGATGACTTCTACGCCATCATGGGACGCGACTGCGTCATGCTAATGTTCAAGGCAATCACGCCCGAGGTCCACCCACAGCCGAATTCTTCGCGTCACGAATGGGCTCGATGGGACGCCTACATCGTCACAGATGATCCCGACTCTCTGTACAAAGAGTTCGTAAGCAGAGAGGTTCCCGTGCATCGGGCCCTGGCCAATACGAGCGATGGGCTCAGGGCCTTCGAGATCACCGATAACAGCGGATATGTCCTGTGTTTTGGACGCCCCATTGACAAGTAGCCCCAGCCTACTAAGATCACTCGCCTGATACCTTCCCGCGTTTCGCGTGGGCTCACCTGGATTTGGCTAGTTGTCCAGCCCCAATGGTTCGATATGATCGATGACCAAGACAGGCATGGGACGCTTTTGTCCGCCTTCCAGATGCAGACCGAGTTGTTTTTCGACCGCGTCAAAAAAAGTCGTCCCGCCGCTCGGATCGGAAGCGGTCTCTGTCTGTCCGGCTTGTCCTGGCCGTCCCCCGGAACTGATCGCCCCACGCGGAGTCCATGTGATCGTAAAATCGTATCCGCCGGTCAGGCCCGTCGAGTTGAACGCCGGGTGGTCGACGTAGCCATTGGCGATCTGGTGCATCGCCACGGCCAACTGGTCCATCGTCGTGTTCTGGCAGGTGTAGGTCATGGCCACCAGCGCCGACGGGCCGGAGCCGGTCTCTCCACTGCCGCGGGTACAGCTGGAACGAGTCCCCGGATCTGCCGCCTTGATCTTCGCACCACGCTTCCCCACCGTGAGAGTCCACACCTTAATGGGCTGGTCCTCATTGTGGACCGTCATTTTGAATCGCTCGACCAGCAACGCGCGCAGCATCAGCCGTATGTCTTCGAACGGCGGCGGCTTCTCGCCGGGCAGGAAGGCCGTCTTGGCGAGGATGTCATAAGCGTCCGCCTCAGCCCACTTGGGAAGGCCCACGATACGGTCGTTTTCGAAATCGAAGCTCCAGGCCAGCAAGATCAGGTCCTTTAGCGGAATGTTTTCGACTTCGAGACGGCCACCGGGCTTGGGCTGGATTCGCCGGATCTGTGCGCCGGATTTGTTCACCTTAACTGTCGCAGCCTCGAACTCAGTTGTAATCGCTGGTAGTTTCTTCAACACATCGGGGTCGTTCGGCGTGGGTGTGCGCTCCACGCCGTCGACGACTAGCACCGGCACCGCACGCCTGGTCAATTCGAGATTCAGTCCGAGTTGCTTGTTGACGGCATCGAAGATCGAAACATTCGCGATCGCCTCTCCTGAATCGCTGGTCTTGGGGGCTTGCCGCGGGCTCCATTTTACGGTCAGCGTGTATGCGCCTTTGAGACCGGTAAAATCGACCACGCTGATTGTGGATATAGCCACCGGCCATTTGGTGAAGCTGCTTTGCAAATTCCCGCATGGTCATGCTCGGGCAAGTGACCGAAACCATCTGCGGCGGGCCTAATTCGAAGTCCGGCTTGCAGTTACTGTTGCCGGTGCCTCCCGCTTCTTCGAATTGCGGGCCGCGCTTACCGACGGTGAGGGCATACACTGCCAACTCTTTCTTGTCGTCGTGGACCGCCAGCTTGAACCGCTGGGTCAACAACACGCGCAACATCAGCTGGCGCTCGGTCTCGGTCGATTTCGGCGGGGCGCTGGCGATCACATCGAAGCGTTCCGTATCCAGCCAGGGCGGCCCTCCGCTGACACTTTCGCCGTCGATGTCCCAGGCCGTCCGGATGAGATCCACCATGGTTGCATTGCGAATCTGATATCGTCCATCGGCGAGAAATCCGGTGTCCATAAACGGGTTCGCCGCGGCCGGACTGACGTGGACGTCCGCTGCGGCAAAGACGGGCGTTGTGATGGCGTCGGGCTGCGCTAGCCCCAATGCGTTCCCGAAAACCACCAAGCAGATCGCTCCGAGTGGCCTCATCATGTTCGAACCTCCTTTTTAGAGAAACGCGGAACGTGAACCGCCCTCCAACGCCGGGGGCCATCGCATTTGTTCTTCTGTGCTCCCTGATTACCCCGAACAAAGGCCTAACGGTCTTTTAGACGTATGGCCCCTTAGAAGTGTTTAGTCTGAAACTTCGAATATAAATTCGATTCATAACTACCTTAGATTGAGCCGGATGGGACGGTTGAGAGATGAACGAACCAAACCCTTCTTACGCAGTTTTGATGTCGAAAACGCAGTGCCGGGCTGGTTTCATCTTCTACACCGCGAATGAGGTCATCCGATACTCATCGGCGCCAAAATGTCGCCGCAGGGAGCGCGAGACCGTGGTATCGTCAATGGATCGTCGTCCCGGATCTTCGCGTAGCGAAATTCGTTGGTGCTTTTGGCATGAGCTAAGGCATCCGATCCCCTGAATGTCCTGCTGCCGCCACGACCCAAGGACGATAGTGGAACCTATTTCATGTTGCGACATACTCGATGGCTGAGCCTTCAGTGATTCGTTCTCGATCATTCCCTTCAGCGGTATTCACCAAGCCGCTCGAGTGGAGCTTTCCGGCCGGTATTTCCGCGTACCTGTTGTGGTTGCTCTGGTACCGGACGCCGTTTGAATTGCACCGCTTTACCGATCGGACGATCGGGACTGCGGTTTTGCAGGCTTATGACGTCCGCGCGCGATCCGTCTTTGTCTTTGAAGGCCTCGGTATAACCGCCATCGTTTGCGGGCTTTGGCTATTCGCGTTGTGGGCCTTCGTCCGCTATCTAAAGCGAATGTGGCGGGTGGATTTGGGCGGTCGTCTTCGCCAACATCTGAGGCCGGCGCACTACCTGGCGCTATTTTCCATCGCAGCCATGGTCTTCCAGGTCCCCGCACCGGATTGGCGCCCGGCCTCAAGCATCGGATTAGCTCTTGCTTTCTATTTCCTGGCAGCAGCCCTGTGGATCACGGCGTGCAGAGCTTTGCCATCGACGATTCACGCGATTGGTCTAGCCTGCTTCTCCACTAGCCTAGGGACATTCCGTTTGTTGCACCGCAGTCCGTATTCACCTCAATTCGTGTTTACGACATTTGCCGCCATAATCTTGTTTTGGTCCGTGGATCAGGTGCTCAGAAAGATGGTCCGGGTTACGCGGCATGATCGGGCGCGCCTAAGGTCCTGGTTGATGGTGGCCATGACACCTCTTCTTTTGCTGCCCGCTGCGCCGGAAATTGGACAGGAGGCAGCCTACTTCTTCTTGCTGAGATTCGGAACTGCGCCAACGTTTGAATTCGTCAATTGGATGGTGGCGACGGTCCTGGCGGTGGCTACCGTCATCATTCTAGTGGCCGGAGTAAGCTTGCGGCCCGGATTCCTACGCCCTTCCGCATGGTTGTTCTCCAGGATATCGATCCCTCTCTCCCTTACCGCATTGGTCGTGGTGTGGACGATGCCCCGGGCAGGAACCGCGGTGAACCCGGACGTCCATCATTGGGGAGAGGCCTTGATGCCTCTGGACCAACTCCTGAAATTCAGGTCTCTCCCGTACGTCGATCTCATGCCGACGCACGGTCTCGCCGAAAACCTGGGGCCGCTGCTGCATCGAGTGATCTACGGCATCTATTCGATCGACGAATTCGCGTTGGGCGCAATGATCGCGACTCTAATCGGATATTTGAGCGCATATTTCTTCTTACGTCGAATATTCGCATCGCCGGCGCTCGCGGCGTTAGGGCCGCTCATGCTGCCAACCGTGATGGAGCCTTCCATGGGCTACGCCGCGCCATATTATACGGTGGGGCTCGTGGTTATCCTGTTTATTTGCCGGGCGCTTCGACTCTGGACCACAAAAGCGTTCTTCGCAGCGGGTGTTGTTGTGCTGGTCGCGACGTTGTTGCGCCTCGATGTCGGCGTAGGAACCGCTCTCATCGGAACCGCCCTCATCGCCGGATACGCCCTTTGCTTCTGGCGCGACCTGCGAGTACGGCGAGCACTGGGGTTTTTCGCGGTATTGGGCGGCGTCGGGTTCGTTTATCTGGTCGCCCTTTGGATTCGAACCGGCGGATTTGCGCGGCTTGCGGCGCTGCGTGTTTTTTCGTCGCTCGATTTTCAAGCCTTGTACTCCGCGCCGCCTCAGTTTCTGAATCCTCTCGTCAGCCGCTATGCTTCGAATCTTTTCAACGCTTTGGCATTTCCGGCAAGCATGGTGGCCGTGCTTATGGCGATCGTCGCAGCGGGGCGGCTCGCGGTCTTAATGCGCGCGCGGGGACTGCCGCAGAATCCGGCGCGCGAAGATACACGATTTTTCTGGCGCGCATCGATCGTAATCGCGGTGGGTGCTTACAATCTCCTGGTCTTCAATCGCGGTCTGCAGCGGTTCAATGAGTCCCTGGCGGGCGGAGGCTTTCTCACTCAGTATGAAATCGGGTTCTCCTTCCTGGTAATTATTCTCGCGGCCTGGATGTTCGGCGTTCGGCGGGGAGGTCTGGCGATGCTCTGGGTGATTGCCGCATTGCTGACCATCTCCGGGATTCCAAGCAAGGCAATGTTTGCGAAATTTCCAGTAGATCTATTGATCACCCTGGAGCGGCCTGACAGTCCCAAGCCAATCCGTATGAACGAGTTCAGTGCGAGATTGTATCTGGTGCCGGAGTTGCTGTCGGTCTGGCGTAACTTGCGGGACTATACCCCGGGCCAAACCTTTGTTGAACTGAGCAATGAGCCGCTGTTCCACGTGGCATTCAATCGACGATTCCCGGCGTTCAATATCATTACTTTTACGGCGACTGGCGAAGCGATGCAGCAGGCATACTTGTCGGGCTGGAAACCAGAAGTTGTTCCCGTAGTACTGGTCCGCGGAGGCGAGGGGTGGTTGAACGACATCGACAACGTACCCGATCCAGTGCGGAATTACCGCCTTTATGAGCAGTTATACAAAAGTTATCAGCGCGATACCCAGATTGGTCCGTACGTCATGTACCGTTTCCGACGCCCGGGCCCCCCAGCCGGCGATCGCCGTATTTCGTCCGGCGGCGGGCGAACAGTAACCCCCGGTGCTCCCTTGTCCATCGCCACGGAAGGAATGTCTATCGGACCGGGCCAGGAGTTGACGGTCAGCTTTCAAGCTCAATGTCACGCTGCCATGCCCTTCCGGGTGACATTCGATTCAGCCCACAAAGATGTGACGCAGGTCGCCGCGACTGCCTGTTCTCCGGGCTACTCAACTCCAGAGGATTGGTCTGATTACAAGATTCAATCGCCTCTAGGTTTGTCAGGATCAGTTTCTTCTGTCAGCATCGCGCCCGTGGGATCGGCGCTCAGATGTTCGGAATTTCGGGGTATCCGTTGGACCTAAAGAGGCAAGCCTCGACCAGCCGCCTGAAAAGTCGATTTACAACGTGGGTTGGCTCCCCTACTTTGGGCCCAGTTCGATCCACTGCATGCAGCTTCAAAGCAACCCGTATTGTGGGATTCCGGCGTTTCAGTTGAGATCGAGCCGGGTAAGGCTGTGCATATGCCGCTAAACCTGCCGGCTGCGCCATCCTCATACATAAGGATTGACGCCGAATCGGCGGCGGATACTGCTCTCGTGTTGAACTACGCCAAGTCGGCGGTCCCATTGTCGACACCGAAGGGATTCCGTTTCGAAATAAAAGGCGGGCGCCGGGCTTTCTACCTGATCCGGCCAAGCGTACAGGCATACTGGTATGGGGACCGCAGTCCGCTGCGTGAAATCGTCCTTTGGAACGATTCAAAGGTCGCTATCCGGATATTCGGAGTCGCAGTACAAGCGGGGGACTAGAGAAGTGCGCTCGTATACGCCGTGAGACAAGAGAGGACTATGAAGATAAGACTTCTGTTCTTGACCGCCTGTGCCGCAACGATCCTTTTGGCCCAAAACCAGCCGGTTCTTACGGAGGACTCCGTCAAAGTTTCAGACCATGTCTGGGCGATCATGGGATTCCCCAACATCGCGATCATCGTAGGCGACCGCGCGACCTTGGTTGTGGATACCGGCCTTGGACCGGCGAACGGCACAACTATCGCACACGTCGTCGCGAAACTTGCGCCGGGCGATCGGAAGCTATTTCTGACAACGACACATTTCCATCCGGAGCATGCCGCGGGGGAAGCAGGGTTTCCGAAGAGCACGATCCTGATCCGAAATTCTGTCCAGCAGCGGGAAATGGAGCTTCATGGCAAGGAAATGGTGGAGTTGTTTGGGCTCGGTCGGCAAACAGAAAGAGCTGCTGGCAAACGCCACGCTACGGACACCAGATATTACTTTCGACACCGAGGCGAAGCTCGACTTGGAGCGTGACTGCGCGTCTACTCTGGTTCGGCGGCGCGCATACCAAAGGCGATGAGCTAACGTTTGTCGAACCGGACCGGACGTTGGTTTCGGGCGATGTAGTGCAGAACAAGGTGGTGCCGAATATATTCGGCGACGGCGGCACGCCCTCCAGTTGGATGGCGGTCCTGGACAAGATCGCAGCGCTGAACGCCTCGCATGTGCTGCCGGATCACAGCGCCCCTGGCGACGGCTCCATGGTGGCGGCTGAGAAGAAGTTCATCGGTGAACTGCGCAGCAGCGCGCTGGAGCTCAAGAGAAAAGGCGTCTCAGCGGACGACGCCGCCAAGCAGCTCGCGGTGGAGTTCAAGGCAAAATACCCGGACTGGCCGAACATGAGTGTGACAGGCTTCGTCCGCAGCATCTACGCTGAGTAGATCCAAACAAGGCGCGAACATTTGGTTTTCACTCACCGAAGTTTCTGGGTTCTGCCGCTTCTGATCGCCGCTGTTCTGGGCGGCCTGGCGGCCGTCGTATCCCAGACTCGACTCAAGAGAGTTTATCAAAGCAGGTTCCCGGAATCGCGACGGGAGCGGTTATTCTTAGCGTCGCTCGGCTTCTTCACTACGGCGGTTCTGGTGCGTGTGATTACCATCGCGATTCACCACAACATCGGACCTTTCCACGATGTCTCGATGCACGGCCGCCATATTCATCATCTGGTTTGGGGAATCCTTCTTCTCATGCTGGTCGGATACTCGTGGTTGATCGAGGTGGGAACGGGAGCTGCTTCGTCCTCCCGCTGGAGCGGCCGCGTAACATCCATGGCGTATGGGGTCGCTGCTGCGCTGACGCTCGATGAGTTTGCACTCTGGCTGAATCTTCGCGACGTGTACTGGGAACGAGAGGGACGTGAAAGTTACGAAGCTCTGGCGGTGTTCGGCGGTCTAATGGCGGTGGGAATTTTCGGACGAGCCTTCTTCCACGGCGTCGTGAAGGAATTGACGAGCGTCTTCCGAAGCTCGCGATGAGCCGTATTTGGCTTTCTTACGCGTTCGAAGGATCGATGACCACACGCCGAACCTTCGGCCGACCCCGGAGCGCCGCTAAGCGCAGCCGAAGCCGATCCATATAGAGATACACCACCGGGGTTGTGTAGAGGGTTAGAAGCTGACTGAAAATCAAGCCTCCGACCACCGCGACACCAAGCGGGCGGCGCAGCTCCGAACCTTCGCCGTGTCCGAGCGCGATGGGCAGGCCGCCCAGCAGAGCGGCCATCGTCGTCATCGTGATTGGGCGAAAACGCAGCAGGCAGGCCTGGAAAATCGCGGCTTCGGGGCTCTGACCTCTATGTCTTTCCGCATCGATCGCGAAGTCGATCATCATGATGGCGTTCTTTTTTACGATGCCGATCAACAGGATGATGCCGATGAGGGAAATCACGTTGAGCTCGGTGTGCGCGATTAGAATCGCCGAAAGCGCTCCGACGCCGGCCGACGGCAGCGTCGAGAGAATGGTGATCGGATGAATCAAATCCTCATACAGGATGCCGAGAACGATGTAGACGGTGATCAGCGCGGCCAGGATCAGCAGCGGTTCGTTGGCAAGCGACTCTTCAAATGCCTGCGCGGTGCCCTGAAAACTGCCGGTGACGTTCGATGGCAATCCGATTTCCCGTTCCGCGCCTTCGATCAACGGCACGGCTTGGCTCAACGCAACGCCGGGCGGCAGGTTGAAAGAAATAGTCACGCAGGGGAACTGGCCCTGATGATTTACGGCGAGCGGGGTCGAATCCGAGGTGTAGGCGCTGAATGCGCTTAACGGCACCTGTGCGTGATCCTTGCCGTTCACGTAGATATATTTGAGGCCGTCCGGATTCTGCCAGAATCGCGGCTCCACTTCCATCACGACGAAATATTGGTTCAACTGCGTGTACATTACCGAGACTTCGCGCTGTCCAAAGGCGTCATACAAGGTGTTGTCAATGTCCTCCGGCGAAACACCGAGGCGCGATGCGGTGGCGCGGTCGATTTGTAGCGATGTTTCGAGGCCGTGATCCTGCTGATCGGTATTGACGTCGACCAGTTGCGGCAAGGTCTTCAATTTTTCGAAAACCCGCGGCGCCCAGCGGTTCAGATCGCGAACGCTGTCGCTTTCGAGGGTGTATTGATACTGCGCCGGACTGCCTCGGCCGCCGATTCGTAGGTCTTGAAAGGATTGAAGGAACAGAGTCGCCCCGGGGATGGGCTCAAGCTCGGGACGCAGCCGCTCAATCACTTGGTCGGAGCTGATTCCACGCTCTTTCAGCGGCTTCAACTGGACCTGCATAAAAGCTTTGCTATACCCATTGCCGCCGCCGACGAAGGTGTTGACGCTGGCCACCGCAGGGTCGTGCATGACGACGTTCTGCACCGCGATGACACGGTCTCGCATGGCCTGATAACTGCTGGATTGATCCGCCAGGATTTGTCCCCCCATGCGGCCGGTATCCTGTTGCGGGAAGAATCCTTTGGGCACGGCGATGTAAAGATAGACGGTCAAGGCGACAGTCGAAAGCGTTACAAACAACGTAATCGGCTGATGTTTCAATACAATCGCCAGGGTACTCTGATAGGCGCGCAGCAGGCTGGTGAATCCGCGCTCACTCAGGCGAAAGAGCGCGCCATGTTTTTCTTCGCTTTTCGATCGCAAGAGGCGAGCGCACATCATGGGCGTCGCGGTGAGCGAAATCAGCATAGAGAGGAATATCGCTACCGACAGCGCCACCGCGAATTCCCGGAACAGGCGTCCGACGATGCCGCCCATCAAGAGAATCGGAATGAAGACGGCGATCAATGAGATGCTGATGGACATCACCGTGAAACCGATTTCGGAAGCGCCGCGAAGGGCCGCCTGCATCGGCGTCATTCCATGTTCTATGTGACGCGTGATGTCTCGATCACTACGATGGCATCGTCCACCACAAAACCAGTGGCGATGGTGAGCGCCATCAGGGACAGATTGTCGACGCTGTATCCAAACAGATATAACGAGCCGAAGGTTGCGACTAAAGAAGTCGGCACGACGACGGCGGGGATCAGCGTCGTCCGAACGTGCGCAGGAACAGGAACACCACCATGATCACCAGGCCCATCGAGATCGCCATGGTGCGCTGCACATCGCGCACGGATGCGCGGATGGTCGTGGTCCGATCGCTGAGAATTCTACATCGAGACGCCGGAATCGACGCCTTCAGCACGGGCCGGGCTGCCGTAGCTAGATCCCACCGTATCGATGATGTTCGCCGCAGGCTGGCGGAAAATAAATACCGGCACTGCCGGCTTGCCGTTCGCGTATCCGATGCGGTATCCGCCACCGGAATGCGTCACTTTGGCGATGGCGTCCAACCGGACCCCGGCGCCATTGCGATGACCCAGATCAACGGCGCGTATTCGCGAGCCTTCATCAACTGGTCCGTGGTGCTGAGCGACCAAGTGCGATTCGCGTCCGAAAAGCTACCCTTGGCCCTTCCTATTGGCGTTGCGAGCACCGTGGCGCACGTCTTCGAGGCCGAGGCCGAAGTTGTTCAGCAGGTCGGATTGATCGACCCGCACTGCCGGCGAGGATCCCCACCTACACGACCTGACCCACGCCTTTGATCTGCGAAATCTTCTGCTGCAAAATTGTCGACGCGACGTCGTATATCTGGCCCGTGGTCATGGTGTCCGAGGTCAACCCGAGCTGCAGGATCGGCGGATCGGCGGGATTGTTCTTGTGCCAGGTAGGATTTACTTGGGAGGATTCGCGGGCAATTGTCCGCGGGCGGCGTTGATTCCGGCTTGAACATCGCGAGAAGCGGCATCGATGTTGCGGTTCAAATCGAATTGCAACGTAATACTGGTGGACCCGAGCGTGCTCGATGAAGTCATCTATTCAGGCCGGCGATGCGCCCGAATTGCCTTTCAAGGGGTGTGGCCACCGAGGACGCCATGGTCTCTGGACTCGCGCCGGGCAGTCCGGCATTTACCTGAAGGGCGGGAAATCCACCTGTGGAAGCGGGGCTACGGGCAGGAAATTATACGCGATGGCCCCGGAGAGGCCCAGGGCCACGGTGAGCAGCGTCGTCGCGACGGGGCGATGAACAAAGGGCGCGGAAATACTCATTCGTCGAACACAGCTTGTGAAGCCATCGCTAGTCGAAGGCGCGAAGTTCTGGCAGGGTGCCGGGTCTACCTTCCTTCATCCTACCAAGATGGTTGGACGCGCCAACGCGAGAGTGGTCACCCGGAGTGCCCGAGGAATCGAATGGTTCCTTCTTTGGTAACATTTAACCATCCGTTCGGACTGCAATGAAATCCGGACCAAGTCTCGCAATCGACGCAGGTCAATGCCCGTGACCACTCCAAGGGTCAGCGTGCTCACCACCGCGTTTAACATCGCTCCCTACATAGGCGACGCGCTACGTTCGGCGCTGGAACAGACCTTCGAAGATATCGAGATCATCGTGGTGGACGACGGTTCCACGGATGACACGGTCACCGTGATTCGCGGCTTTCGCGACCCCCGTATTCAGATTGTCGAACGACCGCACGAAGGGCCGGTCCGTGCGATCAATGCGGCTCTGGCATTGGTGACAGGTGAATTCGTGGCGTTTCTGGATGGCGACGATTCTGGCGCCGCGAAAAACTTATCCGGCATGTCCGCTTTCTTGAAGAACACCCGGAGGTCGACGCAACCTTTTCGTGGTTTGCGTTGATCGACGAGAGTGGAAAGGAAACCGGCGTTGTCTCCCGGAAGTGGAAGGGGTCGATTTCGTTCGAACAACTGCTGGCGGACAATGCAATCGGCAACGGATCATTAGTGGTGGCGCGCCGCGCCGCGTTGAGTCAAGTCGGGCGTTTTGACGAGGATTTCGGCGCATGCCACGATCTGGATTTCTGGCTGCGAATCGCGCTGCTACGGCAGGGAAATATCGTATGTATTCCCGGGTTTCTCACCTACTACCGCCAGCGTCCCGATCAATTGACCAAAAACGTCAAACTCATGGAAGACTCATGGTACCAGGTGCTCGAAAAAATGCGTGGAATCGCACCTCGCCAGACGGCGTTTGCGGCTGCGAAAGGAAGCTCGAACGTATCCAGGTATTACGCGTATCTCAAGCATGAAAGCGGCGACTATCGAGCCGCTGCGACATATCTGTTACGCAGCTTTCGTTACGCACCTGTAACTTTCCTTTCCGACTTGAGGAGCTGGAAAATGCTGGCCGCGAACGCTACCGCCATCGCTCTCCCTGGGGGGTGGTATCGGCGCTAAAGAGGATTCGCGCTGCGCTTGTTGAGTAATGAATGAGAAGGTCAGTTGGGATCTATGACTTGGCAATTAACGGCGGCGGAGGGGCTGAAAAACGCAGTGCTGTGATGGCTGAGCGGCTTTCCCGCAGATACGACGTTTTCCTCATCGTTGGCGAGACGTGCAGCAAACAGCATCTAGAGAGCTACTTCGGCGTCGATCTATCGCAGGTGAAAATTGTTCAGTTGAACTTGCCTCTCGATCGTGGATTGAGGCGGGTGCTGCCCGAAGTAACTGGAAGGGACGTGATTCTCAACCACCTGAGGCGCGATCTGGATCGGACCTACTTTTCTCAAATTCGATCTCTCGGGCTCGATCTGTTCATTAATAACCAGGGTGGAAGCAATCTACGCTGTCCCGCGCCTTACGGAATCTACATGTGCATGTTTCCTCATCCGCTGCGGAGCTACCGCGTGCAGCATCACGACGGAGGCATTCTTTACCGGACCTACAGTTATCTCTTTCACAGCCTTATGGGATTGTCGTCGACGGTCCTCGAATCCTACCAGGCGATTACCGCTAATTCAGGGTTCACGGCCGAGTGGATCCGGAAGCTTTGGCATCGTGATCCCACGGTGGTCTTCTCGGCATGCGAGGACATGGGGCCACCGAGCGCCAAGGAAAAGATCATCCTCCACGTGGGTCGCTTTACCGCGGAGAATCGAGGCGACTATAAGCATCAACTTACCTTACTCGAAACCTTCCGCGGTCTTCCGGATCTCATCGAGCAGGGCTGGGAACTGCATTTTGCCGGTACGGTCTTGACGGATACCCCGAGCCGGGTTGCAGTGGAACGCCTGGAACGCGCGGCCGCCGGGGTTCCCGTGCACATCCATCGGAGTATCAGAATGGACGTGCTTCGCGAACTGTACCGGAAAGCTTCCATCTACTGGCACGCGACAGGCTATGCGTCTCCACCCGGCCATCCCGGTTGGCAGGAACACTTCGGAATCACGACGGTGGAAGCAATGTCGGCCGGCGCTGTGCCGGTGGTGATCGATTCGGGTGGCCAGAAAGAGACCGTCGATCACGAAGTCAATGGATTTCGATGGAACCGCGTGACGGAATTGCAAAATTACACTAGGAATCTCGCTGGTGATTCCGACCTGCGGAGGGCTTTGAGTGAGCAGGCGGTGCTTTCCAGCGTCCCATTCGGCCGTTCAGCCTTTGCCAATCGAATGGAACAAATGGTGGACTCACTTTTGTCGGGCCCTCGATAATTAATCCTCAGGTACCGTCCACTTCTCCCCGCATCTGAACACCTTAAACTGCTGCTCCGGCCGTTGCCCAAGCATGTGAGCGATGAAATTATTCTCCTCGCCGCCGTCTTCTCCCACCGTTCCGTAGTGCATCGGCACCACCCACCCGGCGCCGATGTTCCATGCGAGCTGAGCCGCCTCACCCACTGAAAAGTTCTTTCCGCCCACGGGCAGCAGCGCGACACTTATGTTGAACGGACGCAGCCGGGCCACGATTCCCTCGTAAGGAGCGCAATCGCCGGCGTGGTAAATCGTCCAGCGGCCGAACCGCACCAGATAGCCCAAATAGGGATATCCTCCCGCGGGTGTATAGTCGAGCTGCGGATGCGCCGACGGAACTGCATACACGCGTCCATACAGATTGTCCTTGAAATACTCGATCCTCAAGTCGGCGTCGGTGGTGCTCATGCGCGCATAGGGAATACCGGCCGCGTGCGCCTCCTCTGCGGCGCCTTTCGGAAGCACCAGCTTCGCGCGCTTGGAGGCTTCGAGCATCGCGATCAGCGCCGGCGCATCCAGATGCCCGCGATGGGTGGCGAGAATCATATCCGCATTGCGAATCTCGCCGGCATCGAGTGGAGCAGCCATGCGCCGGTCCGCCCGCGCCGAAAGACAAGGATCGATATAAAAGGTGATATTGGCGAATCGAATGATGAAACCGCTTTGTCCCAGCCACCAAAGGGTTGGTGTCGGAGTGATGGTGCGGTCGATTTCTTCGATCAAGGCGTGACCGCTCTTCAAAGGTTGGAGCACTGTCGGTAGAGTAAGCTGCGATCGCTACCGGGCGCAAGCCCGCCAACCTCGCATCAAAATGCAAAACGCGCCTGGAACTCCAGGCGGCGATTATTGGCGCCGTCCGCGTAGGCTCCCGACCCGGAGGCGATCTGGTTGGATTCGCCGAATAAAGGCGAGTTGATATTCCCGATAATCGGGCCGGGATTCACATGATTCACAAGATTGCGGGCGGAGATCGACAGCGTTAAGCCGTACGGCCGATCGGTCTTGCCGGCGCGGGTTTCGCCGAAACGGAACGTCCGAGCCAAACGTAAGTTGATCGTGACTAGGCCGGGACCTCTTCCATAATTGCGGGGGACGATCGGCTCGCCCGGCGATGGATTCGGGTCCAGCAAGCCGTACGGCGTGGAGATTACGCCCGGCTGATTCGGATTCGTCGCGAACGCGGGTCGCGCAGTAAGCAGCGTGTCGCCGTAGATGTCCTGACTGGTCACGATGTTGAAGGGTGCGCCGGATTGCAGGATGATGAACGGATTCCATTGGAGCTTGAACTTCGTCGTGATCGAGCCGCCCATCGAAGCACGATGCCGGACATCGTTCGCCGCCGGACTATACTCGCCCGCCATGCTGTACTGATTCGCGGGAAAGGTGTTCAAGCCGTCGGTGTTGCTGCGCGCGTAGTTGAGCGAATAGGACGCGAACAGCGAGATCTTGGCGTTCGGCCGGGAGTTCAGATTCAGGGCGAGCTGGTTCTGATTGTAGAGCCCGGCCGATTCCATTTCATAGATGGGACCCTGGTTCGGGTATGGATAAACACCGCTGCCAGGGATTCCCGCGTAGGTGCCGGGCAGCGGCGCGTTGATGTTCCGCGATAAGAGCTCATGCAAGCCGTGCGACTTCGTATAGGTGAGCGCGAGCGTGCTCTTTTGCGGGAGCTGCCGCTCCACACTGATGGAGGATTGGATGAGATAGGGCGCACGCAAAGAGGAGCTGATCGTATGTATCGTCTGCGGAATCGATTGAAGGGAAGTGAGCGAGGGTATCGCGGGATACGTGTCCGGATTGGTGATGATGAACTGTTGCTGATTGGCGCCGTCGTAACGCTGGGCGATCAGGACGTTCTGTTCCGAAAACCGGTCGTAGAACATGCCGAAGCCGGCGCGAATCACGGTGCGAGGATTTGTATTCTTGGCTGACCCGCCCGGAGCCCAGGCGACCGCGAGACGGGGAGCAACGTCGGATCGATCGCGAATATTTTCCTGCGTCTCGTAGCGGACGCCCAGGCTAAGCGTCAGATTCGGCTTTAGTTTCCAGTCATCGCCTGCGAAGGCCCCCACGTCGGCCCCGCCAACGTAGACGATCGGATTGCCGGTGTTGATAAGAAACTGACTGGCTCCTCCGCCTAAGGCTCGAATGGCCTGCGGAGAGAGCCACAAGCGCGGCCAGATCAGCGCCTCCACGCTGCGCAGCCGCCCGCTCGAGGAGAAGGCGGTGCTCGCCCGGCAGGTCGAGAAGCACGTCCTGCCGCTGGTCCAAGCAGGCCGATCCGGATCCCGGTCGCCGCGACGTTCGCGCTGGACGACGTGGCCGCCGCCTATGACCTGTTCAGCGCAGGCGGGAAGGTCGGCAAGATCGTCCTCCTGACCTGACGGCTGCCGCGGGGGCCGCGGGAGCCGCACGGACAGCGGCGCAGCTCTCAGCGCAGCGGCGTCGGCGGCCCGGTGCTGCGCAGGCCCGCGACCGCAGCGCGTCGACAACCGCCCGTGCGCGCCAAGCGCCGCGACCGCGGCCTCCAGCCGTTCCGGGATGATTGTCGACACAAACCACCACCGCGCCCTCGCGCGCCATGATCTCCGCCGTCGCCCGACCGATCCCGTTCGCCGCCGCCGTGATTAGCGCGACCTTGTCCGTAAAAGCGCATCGATTTTGTCCTCCGTTCAATTCAGCCGGGCGGCCTGTGCCATAACCTCGATCGCCTCGGGTTGCCGAGACCGGACCGTTACGCTGGTAGCGCCCAATTCCTCCCAGGGGCCGGAACCGTTTCTTGATCCGATCCGGCGGCCCGACCAGTGATTTCATGTCGACCCACTCATCAGGCACCGCCGCAATCGCCTCTTCCTTGCGATGTGCCAGATAGAGTTCCTGAATCCGGTCCGCCGCCTCCGCCGAAGCCACGCCGGACCATCTGGTCCTTGTGGAAATTCTTGTCCTTGTGGCCCATCCCGCCGACATACAGCGCGACCTCGGGCTTCAACCGAGCCAGCGCTGCTTTCACATCGTTGGCGACTTCAACGTAATCGCGGCCTCAATCTCGAAGTCCTTCAGACTTTTGCCGTTTCCGGCCCGACGAAATCCTTCCTCGAGCCGGGGGCCGTATTCCTCCATGCACCCCGGCACGAACCCCATCGGCAGCCAGCCATCGGCGATTTCCGCTGTCAGTTTCACGGTCGATTCGCTGCCAGTCGCCAAATAGATCGGGATATCGGGATTCATGTGCAGAATTGACTTCAATGGCTTGCCAACCCCGGCCGCGCCTTCGCCGATGTACGGGAGGCTGATCTCGCGTCCTTCATGTGTCACCGGTTCCTCGCGCTGGAAGATCTTGCGCATGATCGCGACGTAGTCTTTCAGCCGATAATACGGCCGGCCCATGGCTGCCCGTCCCAGCCTTCAACGATCTGCGGTCCCGAGACCCCCAGTCCCGCGATGAACCGCCCCCCGCCCGCCAGCGCATCGATCGTGCCGGCGCACATCGCCGCATTGGCCGGCGTGCGCGCTGCCAACTGCATGATCCCGGTCCCCAGGCGAATCCGCTTGGTCACCGCGGCCAGGAACGCCAGCGGCGTGATCGCATCCGACCCGTACACCTCGGCACTCCAGACCGAATTATTCCCAGTTCCTCGGCGCGCTGCACCAGCGCCACCGGCAGGTCTATCGTCGCCTTGGAGTAGCCAATCGAAAGGCCCAGTTTCATGTCAAAGCCCCTTGCGGAATAGGCAACCCGAGATTTTCCCGCAGCGTCGCGCCGGTGTAGTCCTTGTGATAAAGTCCCCGGCGCTGCAATTCCGGCACCACGTATTTCACGAACTCCACGTCTTCCCGGCACATGCGTCGCCGCGATCACGAACCCATCGCAAACCCCAGTGGAAAACCATTCCTCCAACCCATCCGCTACTTCCTTCGGTCCGCCGATGAAAGGATTGTTCGGGCGGGCGCGATGGCTGTATTTGATGAAATCCCCGGTGTTGGTTCAGGGATTACCGCTCGCCTTGAACACCCGGTCGCGCATCGATTGGGTCCCGGAAATCCCGGCCAATTCCTCATCGGTGAACGGCTA
>CAVPKR010000175.1:0-21377 GCA_963705675.1 Terriglobia bacterium | reverse complement strand
ATGCTTATTTCCGAACTGATAATATTTTGCAGCAAAAGTAGCTATTTTGCCCAAACGCGGGATTTAAATTGCAGAAAGCTAAAAAACAATTCTTAAAATATATCTTAGCAGCCTTTTAATATGAAAAAACTTTTTATCATAATCCTTATCGTTTGTTCTTTTAGCATCTGTATTCTCAAACAGTTCCTCTCCCCAAATTTATGAGGAAAATGTTTTTTAATACTGACAGCAGCAGACGGCCAAGCTTTGTGGTTGTGCCTGTTTTAAGTTCATCGCCCGAAACAGGGGTTGAGTTCGGCGCGTCAGCGTTGTATATTCTTTTTATGCAGATACTGTAACCAAAATTACGAATGTCTCTAACCTTTTTGCCTATGCTGCGATAACCACAAAAAATCAAAGCCACTTTACTTTGAAAAGCAATTACTGGTCTCCGGGTAACAAGCATCACTTTTTTGGCGAAATCCAATATATCGATTTTCCATTTAGTTTTTACGGCGTTGGTAATGGTACCCGGCAGGCCGACCGGAATGAGTTATACATCGTTTTAAATTGAACCGGAAACCGAAAAAAAGCTCGGTATTTTTTAATTGGAATCTAGTGGGGGCCTTTGATTATAAATTCATCGACAACCATCCTTTCAGCATTTACAATACCAACCCTGATGTAGACGACAAAAATGGGGGCGCCAACGTTTACGGGGGCCCAAGTGTAATTTTTGATACCCGCGATAATAACACGTATACCACGAAAGGCACTATCGTTACATCCTATCTTAATTTAATGCAAGGCGTTTTTAGCAACAACTACTATAATGGAGGGTTTTTTAATATAGAATATTCAAGTTTTTTCTCGTTAAACAGGCAATTGGTTTTAGGTTTCGATGTGAAGGAGCAAAGTTTGGTTGGGGCGCAATCGCCGTTTTATTTATTACCGGCTTTGGGTAACGATCAAATTATGCGCGGATATTATAGCGGGCGTTTCCGCGACCGCAACTTAATTGCCGGCCAAACGGAATTGAGATACCGCATAGACGAACGTTTTGGCATAGTGGGCTTCATCGGAACCGGGGAAGTATCTCACGATGCTTTCAGCGCACACGACCTGAAGCCAAACTATGGCGGTGGCGTACGTTACTTTTTTGATCTTCAAAAGGGCCTAAGCATTCGCGTTGATTACGGAGTCGGCGAAAAGCGACCGGGCGAGTCAAGACAAAGCGGGTTGTATATATCTTTAGGAGAGGCGTTTTAGATGGGGGGGAGGAAGATGTGCGGTTTTTGATGTGCAAATGGGGAAGATGTGCGGATGTGCAGATTTTAGATCTGAAATAAAACTCATTCAAAAAGGATTTTTTTAATTCTGTACTCTATTTGCACATCTTCCTCATCTCATATCCTAATCAAGAAATCCTCCTTAACCCGCCCACTTTTAAAAAACACCAGCCCAATCCAAAAAAGGTCGATGGCCACCGTAACGTTCGGGTGTGCTTTTATCTCGGCTCCACGCTTCTTTCATGCCTTCGCTCCAATAAATGTCGTCGAAAATGAGCATCGTTCTTCGTGCACTTTTGGCAGGCACCATTCAAAATATTTTAGCGTTGCTTCCTTTTGATGGTTGCCATCCACAAAAACAAAGTCAAGCCGATTCTAATTTATTTATTAACAGCGGGAAAAGTATCGTTAAAATTTCCCTGTTATTAATTCCACATCACTCTACTGCCGGCTTTTTTAAAGGTTTCTTTTGCTATTTCGGCTGTTCCCGGGCATCCTTTCAGCGTATAAACTTTTGCGCCTTGGTCGGCTTTTTTCAAATATACCGTGGTTATTCCAAGACTGGTACCTAATTCAATTATATTGCTGGGTTTCAAGTCGGCGACAAGCCTGTACAGCAATTGTGCCAGCTTGGGAGATTTTAAAGCATGGTGCGCAACATCTTTTATCTTCTTTTGACGACCGCTGTTCAATTTCAGCAAGGCGCGCGAGGCCTGTTCGAAACACACGGCCAGCTTGTCCCTTAGAGCGTCCAGAGCTTCCCGCAATGGAGCACGCCAGGATTGATTCCACCCTTCACGTCCAGAGTTGCAACCGCAATTGGACCGCCAGCGCTCGACGCCGTGCACGCAGCTCCACGAAGTATTTTCGAAGATCTCTGCTTCGTGCGCCGGTGGATACTTCTCCAGATATTCGCCATAATTTGTCAGGCTGGCGCGCTGGTTGGATTGAATATGTTCGAGCGCATACGTCAGCGCCATCTCGCCGCGATGGTGATGGTGCCCATAGGTCTCGCCGTCGGTGGCGATGTTCACCAATTCATTCGAAGCATCTCCGTCGCGAAAAGCCCCGAGTAGTCGCTCCGCGAATTTTTCTCCGTTGTCCAGCAGTCTTTCGAAGGCAATCGCATGCGAAATGGGCCCATCGTAAAAGAAGACTGTGATCGAGCGCTCCGGTGCGAGCTGAACCCGGTAAGCCATTGCCGGATCGACTCTGCCTCCCGACACGTCGCTCCAGTCTGCTGAACCGGCCGGCCGAACCCGAGAGGCTTGTTGAGGGCTGAGAATCGTGAACTTGATTCCCCGTTGGGCCATAACATCGAGCGACTCCAGGCTCGCTGCCGTCTCCGGCAGCCACATCCCTTCCGGTGGCCGGCCAAAGCGGCTTTCGAAATCGCGGACGCCCCAGACGACCTGAGTAATCTTGTCCCTGGCATTGGCGAGCGGAAGGATCATATGCGAATAAGCCTGCGCGATCGCCGAGCCATGCCCGGAGAATCGCCCGATGCTTTCCCGGTCGCCGTCGACGATGGCGCGGTGAGTCAGAGGCGACGCAGCTTGTAGCCAGGACAACAGCGTCGGACCGAAGTTGAAGCTGATCCGCCCATAATTATTGACGATTTGGGTTACGCGCCCGTTCGCGTTCAGAACGCGGGAGGCTCCGTTCGGCGCATAGCACTCCGCCGTAATCCGCTCATTCCAATCATGATAAGGATAGGCTGAATCCTGGACCTCAACCGCTTCGAGCCACGGATTTTCGCGTGGCGGCTGGTAGAAGTGTCCGTGGATGCAGATGTATCGCATTAAACATCGGGGTGCTGCTTAGACTACAGTCAAATTTTGCAGCATTTTCGATGCCGATCTGAAAAGTGCTCCCGGCCTAGTTTCGCTCGGGTGGTGAATTGCGCAAAAATTGCCACTGAGAAAATATTGCGCGACTCTAAGCTAACTTCTGGTAGACGACGATGGATCGTGGCATCAACGAAATCAAGTCCGCGCCTGACACCTTCTGAGCCTCAGACGTGCCACCTGGTCCGTGCCAGCGCGCGCCCGCAGAGTTGAGAATTTCCCTCCATTCACCTGTGGCCAGCGGGCGGATTTCCGCGGGTGAAGACGAAAAGTGAAGCAGTATGACGGCTTGATGAACTTCGAACCAGCGCCTGACCAGCAGCGTTTGCTCGCCAAGCGGCGTTGCCTCGCAACGATCCATGGCCGGGTGCGACAGAGCGGGAACTTTCTTCCGGAGCCGAAGCAACTCCCGATAGAAATCCCTCAGAAGCCGTTGGAGTGGATCGAGTGAGTCCGTCGGCGAAAGCCGCGAGCGAAGAAAGGTATCCTCACTCTGCGGATCCGGCACCTCTCCTTGCCAGGCGAACGCGGCGAATTCCTCGGCGCGGCCCCGCCTTACGGCTTCGATCAGCGCGGGATCGCCGTGACTCGTAAAATAAAGAAATGGCGCAGTTTCCCCGTGCTCTTCGCCCATGAATAACAACGGCAGGTACGGAGACAGGAGGACACTTCCGGCCGACAGCTTAAGGGACTCGAAATCCACCAGCGAACTCAACCGCTCAGCTTGCGCGCGATTCCCGATTTGATCGTGATTCTGAGCAAAAACGACGAATCGCTCCGCGGGAGCGCCCTTTGCCGAATTACCAAACCGCCGGCGGCGAAACGAAGAATACCGGCCGGAATAGACGAAGCCCTCGTTATAGGCCGCCGCAAGGTCGCGGACCGATCCGAAGTCCTGGTAGTAACCGCCGCGTTCACCTGTAATCATGACGTGCAGCGCGTGATGAAAATTATCATTCCAAAGCGCGTCGCAACCCATTCCGCCGCAAGATTTAGATTGGATCACCCGAACGTCATTGGAATCGCTCTCGGCAATCACATAAGCCGGGCGAGACGCCCGATGAACAGCCTCTGCCAACTCCTGCACAAACGGTCGGGCCGAGGCGTCGACAATGGCATGGATCGCGTCTAAGCGCAGCGCATCCACGTGAAATTCCTCCACCCAGGTGAGCGCGTTCTCGATAAAGAAGCGACGGACCTGGTCGCTATCGGGACCGTCGAAGTTCAGCGCTTCCCCCCACGGGGTTTTGTATCGATCGGTAAAATATGGCCCGTAATCGCGCAGGTAATTTCCTTCCGGACCTAAGTGGTTGTAGACCACGTCGAGCACCACCGCCAGGCCTTCACGATGGGCCGCATCCACCAGGCGCTTCAGTGCTTGCGGGCCGCCATAGGAGTTTTGAACCGCGAATGGAAACACGCCATCGTATCCCCAATTTCGATTGCCCGGAAACTGCGCGACCGGCATCAGCTCAATTGCTGTGACACCCAGATCTTTCAGATAGCCGAGGCGAGGAATGGCCCCGTCCAGCGTCCCAGCTTCCGAGAAGGTCCCGGCATGCAGTTCGTAAAATACGTAATCCCTCAACGGCGGATTCTGCCACGCATCGTCGGTCCAGGGAAAAGCAGGATCAATTACTTCAGAAGGTCCGTGGACCCCCTCAGGCTGATACCGGGAAGCCGGGTCTGGGCGAGCCTTGTCTTCACCCAGCACATAGCGATATCGCGTTCCGGGCGAGATACCGGTAAAGAGAAGGCTGTAATACCCGTCCGGCTGACGGACCATCGGGACATCAGCTTTTCCTTCACAGCGCAGCAGCACCGGGCCATCGCCGTGCGGCGCCCAAACCGTAAATTCGCACTCGGAATTTCCTCTATAGGCAGCGCCAAGTTTGCAGGATGACATGCGTCACGTTAAGCTAGCACGCAAGCTGCCTAATCCCGAAGAATGGATGCGAAATTGCGGGCATTTAGGCATGGCATCTCGATGGTCGCAACGGGTAACTACGACAAGTAATGCCCTCGATTTGGAGCCGGGCGTGTTCGCAATGAGAAGCTCACGCCGCATAGCCGAATCCCTCAAGCGCTCGGCGGAGCAAAGCAAGCGGCGGAAAGGGGCGCCCTTTCAGTCGGCCATGTCGATGCTGACGTTCTACATCAACCGCGCGGGAACTCAACTGACTTCAGCGCGAAAACGAATCCTCAACGACGCGAAAGACGAGCTCCGGCGCCTTTACGGGAAGACTAAAGCAGCCTGAAAATCACTTGGATCGTGGCGATCACCGGGACCGGCTTGCCGTCCTTCATTCCCGGTTTGAACCGCCACTTCGCGACCGCATCCAGAGCCTTCTGATCGAGACCCAGGCCAAGCGAGTGCGTCACTTTCATCTGCTGCGGAGCCCCGTGCTCGTCGACCACGAGTGAAACCTCCACCATCCCTTGCCACTTGGCTTTGCGAGCTTCCTCGGAATACTCCGGCTCAACCTTAAAGATCACCGACGGCGACGACACGCCGCCACCGATCCGGTAGGCGCCTCCGCCGAATCCGCCGCCCAAACCGGGGCCGGCCCGGTCCGCGCCCGATTCCTACACCGCCACCGCCGCCGCTTCCGATGCCCCCTCCGAGCCCGGTTCCATTAGAAGGCACGCCGAGGCGGCTGGCCGGATCGCCGTAATTAGGGAGGTTTATGTCGGGAGGCTGCAGCTCAGAAACGATCGTCGGGACCATGGGTAGCTTCGGATCTTGCGCTACGTCGACACGAGGCGGCGTGAACTGACGCGCCGCAATCTTTGGGAGCTTGCCTTTGCTCGCATCCAAGGGAGATCGCGCTCCGCCGCCACCTCCGCCATGCGCCAGATCCTTTTTCTCAGGCAGGTACGGCTTCAGGTCGGGGTCGAGCAAAACCGCTGTTTGCCGCACCAGTTTCTGCACCGGCTTCAGCGATCCCAGAAAGAATATCAGCCCAATCACGACTGCGTGAATCAGGAGAGACGACGCTCCCGCTGTCCTTTCATGACCGCCATAGAAACCCCACAGACCGGGCACATCGACGGGCTTCGACGTCACTTGCAGGGGTGGCAACTCGCGACGGTCAATGGCTTCCCGAATCGATTCGGTGATTTCCCGATACCACGGCTGATCGAGCGATTCAGGCGTCACAAGGAGCACCGGAGCGGTCTCAAACGACTGGCGTTCGCTCCACTGATGCACCGACTCTCGAAACCACGCTAGGGGACGCCTCAGGCTCTCGATTTTTTCCCGGCACAGAGAGCATTCGCACGCATGGCGCGTCTCATTGATCGCGTTCACACCGGCGAGATATCCCGAAATTTGTTCCCAGGTCAGATGTTGATTCATTTTCTTTCCTCTAATGCCGCCCGGACCCAGTGCAAAGCCCGAAACAAGTGCGTCTTGACCGTCCCTTCCTTCATTCCCGTTACCGCTGCGATTTCCAGCAGCTCCATGTCTTCTACGAAACGCAGTAGAAACACCATGCGCTGCTTTCCCGATAATCTACCTGCGACGTTCCAGATCTTGTCCACCTGTTGCTTGGCAGCCGCGATTTGTTCGGGAGACATGCCGCGGTCGGCGATCCATTCCCCTGCTTCCGATATGTCGACGTCGGCGCGCAGCTTCGCCCGCCAGAACTTTAGCCGCCCGCTGGTTTCGTGAGTGCGAACCAAATTTGCGGCGATCTGCATCAGCCACGTCTTGGCGCTCGAATCGCCACGAAACTGCTCGCGAGCCTTGTATGCCCGGACAAAGCAATCCTGCGTCAGGTTTTCGGCCGATTCTTTGTCCCGCAGCGATGCCAGGATGAATCGAAAGACCCGCGGCCTCTGCTCTTCCACCAGCGCTTCGAAGTCGTCGAGCATACCGCCTGGCGGCGCTTCTTCGGATGCTACAGCTCTGGGCATCGCTTGTGTCTTGCCATCCGCACCTTTAGACCGATCCGGGACACGCGGGGTTTACACGAAATGAAGTACAATGAAGGAGCCACCGTGATCGCCTCAGGCGGCGAAAAATCCCAGGAATCACCACTATTTTGCTCTCTGTAAATGACATTACGATGCGCTACGGCGCTCGCATTCTTTTCGAAGATGTGACTACCACGTTCCAGCAGGGCAGGCGGTATGCCATCACCGGTCCCAACGGATCCGGCAAGTCGACGTTTATGAAAATCCTTACCGGGGAGATCGAACCGTCGAAGGGTTCCATAACCCGGCCTAAGAAAATCGGCCTCCTCCGCCAGGATCAATTCGCGTTCGATGAATTCCGCGTGCTTGACACCGTCATTATGGGAAACGGTCCTCTATGGGAAGCCTTGCAGGAGCGGGAACAGTTCTACGCACGCGCCAACGAATGGACCGACGAAGACGGCATGCGCCTGGGCGAGCTTGAGGGTATCGTCGGCGATGAAGGCGGCTACACTGCGGAATCCGATGCGGCCACTTTGCTCCAGGGACTGGATATCGACGAGGCTTTGCATGAGCGCAAAATGTCGGAACTGCAGAGCGGGCAGAAATTCCGGGTCTTACTGGCGCAGGCCTTGTTCGCGAGAGCAAGCGTCCTGCTGTTGGACGAGCCCACCAACAACCTGGATCTCGATTCAGTCCACTGGTTGCAGAATTACCTGCTGGCCTATAACGGATGCCTGCTGGTCATTTCACACGATCGACACTTTCTGAATGAAGTCTGCACGCATACGGCGGACATCGATTATCAAAGCATCATTACTTATACCGGCGCTTATGACGAGATGGTGCTGGCGAAGACCCAGATTCGCGCGCGGGTCGAGGCCGGAAATGCCGTGCGTGAGAAAAAGATCGCGCAATTGAACGAGTTTATCCAGCGATTCGCGGCAGGGACCCGGTCCTCGCAAGTGACGTCGCGCAGGAAAGAAGTCGAGCGGCTGCAAACCTCGGATCTGGCGCGATCGAACATCCAACGCCCTTTCATCCGGTTTCAAAACGAACGTCCTTCGGGCCGCCATCCGCTCGAAATTAAAGGCTTGTCGAAATCCTACGGCGACTTGCGCGTGATTCGAAACTTCACGGCGTCCATCGCCCGAGGCGAAAAAATCGGCTTGCTGGGGCGAAATGGGTCCGGCAAGACTACCATGCTGCGATCGCTGCTCCGCAACGCCACCGGGTACGTCGATGCGCCCGACCGCGAGTTTCCGGTCGACAGCGGACTGGTCACCTGGGGCCACGAAGTCACGGCGGGATATTTTTCGCAGGACCACAAAGAGTCCATTCGCCCCGGCGCTACGCTGCTCGAATGGCTATACGAGTTCGATCCGAGCGCGTCTCAGCAGGAGCTGCGGGGCCTGCTCGGCCAGATGCTGTTCAGCGGAGAGGACGCTACTAAGCGCACCGAAAATCTGTCCGGTGGGGAAGCGGCGCGTCTGATCTTTTGCCGTCTGATGCTCCAGAAGCCCAATTTTCTGCTCCTCGACGAGCCGACCAATCACCTGGATCTGGAATCCATCAACGCGCTGAACATCGCGCTCCAGAAGTATGACGGAACTGTCCTGCTGGTCACGCACGATCACGACCTGGTCGACGAAGTCGCTACTCGCATCTGGCATTTCGACCACTTCGAAATCGAAGACTTCAAGGGTCCCTACAGCGAATACCTGACTGAGCAGACTGCCAAAGCGTAGCGGGCTGCTGCGATTTTAGCCGCAGATGGACACCGGCGGATCGGCCACCCTGGAAGATGAAAACACCTTGGACGGTCAACTTGCACGCCGATAAGACAGAACTTCCAAATCCCACCGGTCGGTGATGACCGGCCTCACGCGGGCGATTCGGTCCCAAGGAGCCGCCATGCGCAGCATGCGGTCGATGTTCGTAAACTGGTCGAAGCCGGATGCCCCTGCGAGATTGACCGCATGCTTCGCATGGCGGCTCATTGGGGGGAAACGATTCGGCTGGAATTGCGAGAACTAGCTCCACGTCGATCGTCATACCACAAAGCCGCCCTCTAAGGCCAACAACGTGTCAAGCTAATACGTTCAGGGAGGCCGTTATGAAATGGGTCCGCTTTTCGGTCGGCGCAGTTGCCGCGCTCGCGATCGTCGCCGCCACCAAGCCGCTGTCCAAAGGATCGATCGTCGTGACGGAAGGCACCAACGTCAACGTGACGCTTTCGCCTGACCGGAAGACCATCGTCATGGACTTGCAGGAAGCCCTGTGGTCGCTGCCGGTCTCTGGCGGAACGGCCAAGCGGCTTACCGATCCTTTCCTGGAACCGGCTCGTCCGGATTGGTCCCCGAAGGGCGATTGGATCGCGTTTCAATCCTTCAAAGGCGGTACGTTTCACATCTGGCTGATGAAGCCTGACGGCACCGGCGTTCGCCAGCTTACGGACGGCCACGGCGACGACCGCGATCCGCGTTTTTCGCCCGACGGCAAGCGCGTGGCTTTCTCCTCCGACCGGGCCTTCAAAGGCACTTACGATATCTGGGTAGCCGGCATCGATAACGGCAAGTTGACCCAGTGGACCTCCGGCGTCCTCGACGCATTCGAGCCCGCATGGTCGCCTGACGGATCCACAATCGCGTTCGTGAGCGGCACGGGAGCCAACGCCACTAAGATCCAGAGCGCGGCCGCCGCCGGCGAGGCCACCACCATCCTCACCGCGCCTGAAGGCTCGCGCGTCGATTCGCCGACGTTTTCGCCGGATGGTAAGCGCGTCGCCTACTCGGAAATCGCCGGCGGCAAGGTGATCCTGAAGGTGTCGGGCGAATCGGTTGGGACCGCTGACGATGTATTTCCATTCCCAGCAACCTGGCTTTCCGCAAACCAACTCCTCTACACCGGCAACGGGAAAATCCTGGTTTCGACCATCGGCGGCGACACGCGAACCATTCCTTTCCAAGCCAAGTTCGAGATCAATCGACCGCCTTACAAACCTCGCGTGTACGATTTCGATTCCGCTGCCCCACGAGCTGTGAAAGGAATCGTTCACCCCGCCCTTTCGCCCGACGGCGACCGCATTGTCTTCGAAGCCTTGAATCAGCTCTGGCTGATGCCCGCTAGCGGAGGGATGCCCGAGCAACTGACTCACGATCATTTCTTTAAGCAATCCCCTGCCTGGTCCCCCGACGGGCGCCAGATCGCGTTCTCATCCGACAAAGCCGGAACAGCCGACATCTATGTCCTCGATCTGGCGACAAAAACCGAGCGGCGCGTCACCAAGCTGAACGATTCCGCCGAAGTGGATCCTGTCTGGTCGCCCGACGGCAGCCGAATCGCCTTTCAAAAGCAGGACGGCACCACGTTTATCGTCGACCTTAAGACCGGCGACGTGAAGGAAGCCATCAAGCCCACCTACGAGCCCGGCCGCGCGAGCTGGTCGGCGAACGGAAAATCTATTTCGTTAGCCGCACTGCGCCCTTACACCCGCCGCTATCGCGAGGGGACGAACCTGATCGAAACCGTGGACCTCGCCAGCGGAAAGGTCACCCTGACCGAGCCTGCGCCTTACAAATCGATCCTCACGCGCGGGGTCGATGGCCCGGTCTATTCGCCGGACGGAACGCGCATGGCCTACGTGATGGACGGCTATCTATGGGTACGGCCCGTCGACGCGAACGGCCTTCCGATCAGCGAAGCTCGTCCGATCAATGAGGAAATGACCGACGCGCCGTCCTGGTCGCGCGACGGCAAGCGCATTCTCTATCTTTCAAATGGCAAGCTCCGCATGATTGCCTCCGACGGAGCTACGCCGCCATCCACCGTGCCTTTCGATCTTTCCTGGAAACGGGAGACGCCGGTCAAAACATTAGTGATTCACGCCGGACGCCTGTGGGACGGTCTTGGCCCGAACGTCCGCACGGATGTCGACATTACCATCGTCGGACGCCGTATCCAGAAAATCGAGCCGCATCGCGACGCGCTGCACGCCGGCTCCGACGTGATCGATGCATCCGATCAAACCGTCATGCCGGGTCTCTGGGAAGGGCACAATCATGGCTACGGCGGACTCAGCAGCTTCGGCGACCGCGCGGGACGCATCTGGCTGGCCTATGGATTCACGGAGCTTCAATCGCAAGGCGACTCCGCTTACGATGGCGTCGAAATCAAGGAGTCCTTCGCTACGAACGCACGCGTGGGCCCGCGCTACTTCGGCGCAGGCGAGCCGATCGATGGCGAGCGCGGCTACTACGGCACAGACCACGGCGTTACCAATTCGAAGGAACTGGGATTGGAGCTGGCTCGCGCTCAAGCTCTCGACTATGACAATCTGAAAACCTATGTGCGCCTGCCGCACGAATTGCAAGCCGAAGCGGTCAAGTTCGCTCATGATAAGCTCGGCCTCTGGGTAGGCTCGCACTACGGCATGCCCGGTGTGGCGTATGGAATGGACGCGATTACCCACGTCAGCGCGACTTCACGCTGGGGCTATTCCTACACGCGATCGACAGGCGGCGCAAGCTACGACGATTTCCGCAAATTCTTCGCCGCCACCAACGAGACTTTGATCACCACGCCTTTCACCGCGTCCGCACTCTACGCCGAAGACCCGCGCATTCTTGACGACCCACGCATCTCCACGCTGAATACTCCGTGGGAACAACGAACCATGATGACCTCTCGCGATCAGGCGATTCGGGGCGGCAACTCAGCGGCCCTCGAAAAGGAAGAAGCCACGCTGTTAGCCGTCCTGCGCAACGGAGGCACTGTGGTCCTCGGTACGGATTCTCCGCTGGCAGGCCTGGGAATCCTGAACCACTTGGGGCTACGCGCCGAGGTGAAGTATGGATTCAAGCCCTGGGAAGCCTTGCAAACCGCCACCCTGCTGCCCGCGAAAGCATTTGGCTACGGCAAGGATCTTGGCTCAGTCGAGGCAGGCAAGCTCGCCGACCTGGTTTTCGTGTCCGGCAATCCTCTCGTCGACATCAAAGACGCAGCCAAAGTCCAGCGAGTGATGGTCGACGGCCGTGTCTACACGATTCCCGAATTGACTGCGCCTTTCACCACAAAATAAATGTCACGATACCTGCTGCTTCTCGCGCTTCCCCTCTGCGCCCAGCCCGCGAAATTCCGCGAACATGTGGTGGCCTCGGGATTAACCGGCGGATACCAAGTGGTCATCGCCGACATGAACCACGACGGCAAGCCTGACCTGATCGCACTAGCGTCCGGTCTTAAAGAGCTCGCCTGGTACGAAAACCCTACCTGGGAAAAGCACGTGATCGTCGACGGAGTCCGCCAACCGATCAACTTGGCCGTGATCAACCCCGATACCATCGCCCTGGCGCACGAATTTTCGCCCCGGGCGGATCGGAGCATCGGCATTGTCTCGATTCTCGAGCGTACCGGCGACACCTGGAAGCGCACCGATATCGACAAACTGCCTGCCTCTCATCGCCTGCGTATGTGGAACGGCCTGCTGGTGAACGCTCCGTTGACCGCCGCGGATGCGGTGGCGCCGGACTATCGCGGCCACACGCCGCTGGTCTTTTACAAACCTGGTGAATGGAAGCGAACGCTGATCACCGACGCCGACGAAGGCGTCGTCCACTGTATCTACCCCGTCGATTGGGACCACAACGGCCGCGATGCGCTCCTGACCGCGAGCTTTCAAGGCGTTCATCTGATCCGGCAAGCCAAAGATGGCTCTTTCGGGCGAACCAAGCTGACCGGCGGTAGTCCCGACCCTTGGCCAAAAAGCGGCGCCAGCGATGTAGCCGCCGGCCATCTGGGAAAGACACGATTTCTTGCCACCATCGAGCCGTGGCATGGAAACGTAATTGCCGTCTACAGCGAAAACAACGGCGAGTGGCAGCGCGAAGTGATCGATACAACGTTAGTCGACGGCCACACGCTCCTTACGGCCGATCTGGATGGCAGCGGGAAAGACGTGATTATCGCGGGTTATCGCGGCAAAGGCTCCAGTGTGAATCTCTACCGCTTCGACGGGACGCATTGGATGAAAAGCCTTCTCGACGACGGCGGCATGGCGGGCGCGGGTTGCGCCGTGGGCGATCTAAACGGCGATGGACGCCTGGACGTCGCCTGCATCGGGACTTCCACGGCCAATCTCAAGTGGTACGAGAACTTAAGACCGTAGAAAATTCTGGAGCTCAGCCAGGGTCTCATTGGGAGCTGTCTCTTGCAGGGAATGCCCTCCCGGCAACCCCTTGCCCGATACGTTGGACGCCCGCTCGCGCCAGGTAGACATTACGTCAAACATGCGGCCCATGGCTCCACGCTCCGCCCACAGAGCCAGTAGCGGGCACTCCAACTTATGCTGTAAGTCAACGTCGTCATGCTCCAGATCGATGCTGGCCGCTGCGCGATAATCCTCGCACATGGCGTGGACCGTCGCAGGATTCTTGAAGGTCCGCAGGTACTCGGGCCGTGTCTCCGGACTTCCGCCGCGCATGTAAAAATCGATGCTGTTATTGAGCAGCGTTTCTGGAAACGGCGCAGGCTGAATCAGGAAAAACCAATGATAGTAGGCCGTGGCGAACTCTTTCGTCACGTTGTGCAAGAGCTTATGCGTAGGCACGATGTCCAGCACCGCAAGCTTGGTAACGCGATCCGGGTGGTCCAGCGCCATGCGATGCCCAACTCGTCCCCCGCGATCGTGTCCGATCAAAACAAATTTTTCGAAACCAAAATGCTTCATCACCTCAACTCCGTCGAGCCCCATCGCGCGCTTCGAATAGTTGACGTGATTCGCGCCGCCCTCCGGTTTGCTAGAATCGCCATAACCCCGCAGATCCGCGGCGATCACCGTATACTTTTCGGCCAGTTTCGGCGCGACGATATGCCACGTAGCATGCGATTGCGGAGCGCCATGCAGCAACAGCAATGGCGGACCATTGCCTCCCGCGACAACGTGAATCACCGCGCCCGATGTTTCCACTTTCGACGCTTTGAAGCCAGGGAACAGGCGGGCATCCGCGTCGCCCGAAGAATCCTGGGCATTCGCCGCCGCAGCCCCGGCTGCCAGCGCAGCGGCCTGCCACAACCACTCGCGTCGCTCGATTTCAAATGACATGTCGATCCTCCCGCGCAGATTATCGCGACTGCTCCTGCATTCTGACACGATTGCATTTCGGACATTTCCACTTTCGCTTCTTATGGTAGATGTGTCCTTTTAACTCTTTCATCGGAACGCGGCAGCGCGGACAGGTCATCGCAACACGAGCTCCATGACTACCGTCGCCTCCACCGGGTCCGAATAATATCGAGGCGTCGTCCGGGCCACCCGGAACCCGAATTTCCTATTCAAGGCGATCATCGCTGCATTGCTCTTTCGAGTATTCGTGACCATGCGCCGAAACCCGTGGTGGCGTGCATAGCATACCTGCCAGCTTTTCAAGAGCCGCCCGAATCCCCTGCCCTGAAACCGAGGATGAATCCCGGTCGATGCGATGTACAACGACCCACGCCTGGGCAGATCCGCCTCACAAAGGTCGTCCTGAAAGTCGACGCCTTCTTGAAACGCGCAGCACCCGGCCTTCTTCCCGTCTACCAGCATCCAATAGGATTCATAAGCTTCCCAAGCTTCCCGCGGAAACCAATCCGCCTTGGCGAAAACCTGGTGATCGAAAGCCATCAGACTTCGAATCTCGGCCGGCACGACGGCCTTACTGAATTCAATTTTCATACCACGATTCACCATATATACTAAACCCATGATTTCAAGAAGCTCCGCCGCGGCGGCGCTGGCACTCATTTCACTTTTTGGCGGGCTTCCATTGGCGGCGCAGCCTGGCGACGTCGAAGCAGGCCAGCAACTCTACCGCGCACACTGTTTCGTCTGCCACGGACAGGACGGCGAATCGATCCCGGGCGTGAATCTCCGTTCCGGCCAGTTTCGCCGAGCCTCCTCCGATGACGATTTGTCCCGAATCATCTTAGGCGGAATCCCCGGCACGGGAATGCCGCCGACCAATCTCGCTGAGAGCCAACGCAGGTCCCTGGTCGCCTACCTCCGGTCAATGAACAAAACAGGTTCAACGGTGAGAGGAAGCGGCGACCCCGCCGGCGGGCAAGCAATCTTCGAGGGCAAAGGGGCCTGTCTCAATTGTCATCGAGCCGGGACGAAAGGTTCCAGGCTCGGTCCCGACCTGACCGAGATTGGCTCTCTGAAACAGCCGGCATATCTCGAACAAGCCCTGGTAACTCCGAACGCGATCATCGCGCCCCAGAATCGGTTCGTCCATGCCGTCACCAAACAAGGAGTGGTGATCGAAGGCCGCCGCCTTAATGAAGATACCCACACCATTCAATTGATCGACGAAAAGGAACGCCTGATCTCGCTGCCTAAGTCGGACTTGCGCGAACTTGTGCTGGTTAAGACCTCGCCCATGCCGTCGTATAAGGACAAGCTAACCTCGCAGGAAATCGCCGACGTAGTCAGCTACTTGCTTTCTTTGAAAGGTACGCAATAATGATTCGACTTCTGCTCTTCTGTTCCACCGTATTGATGGCGCAAGTCTCGAACGACCGCCTGCTGCATTCCGACCGCGAGCCTCAGAACTGGCTCCAATATTCCGGCACCTATGACGGTCAACGCTACAGCCTGCTGGATCAAATCAAGCCTTCAAACGCGAAGAATTTGGAACTAAAGTGGGTGTTCCAGGCCCGGTCGCTCGAAAAATTCGAAGCTACGCCGCTGGTGGTCGACGGAATCATGTACGTCGTCGAAGCGCCCAATCACGTTTACGCGCTGGACGCGAAAACCGGCCGAACTTTCTGGGATTACGAATATAAAGCTTCGCGCGACGCCCGCGTTTGCTGCGGGTCTGTGAACCGCGGCGTCGCGATCCTCGGCGACAAGCTCTTCATGGGTGCGATCGACGGACACTTGATCGCCATCGACGCGAAAACCGGCCACGCCATCTGGAATGTCGAAACCGGCGATCCGAAGCTCGGGTACGCCATTACCCATGCGCCCCTGGTCGTGAAGAATAAAGTCATCGTCGGCGTCGCGGGAGGCGAATACGGAATTCGCGGTTTCATCGCCGCCTACGATGCCCAGACCGGCAAAGAAGCCTGGAGATTCTACACCGTGGCCGGCCCCGGCGATCCCGGCGTGAAAACCTGGGCAGGCGATTCCTGGCAGCACGGCGGAGCTCCCGCATGGCTCACCGGCTCCTACGATCCCGCTTTGAACCTGGTCTATTGGGGCACCGGCAATCCCGGACCCGATTGGAATGGCGACGACCGCGGCGGGGACAATCTCTACAGCGACTGTGCCCTCGCGCTGGATGCCGACACCGGCAGATTGAAATGGTATTTCCAGTTCACGCCCCACGATGAGTTCGATTATGACGCCGCCCAGATCCCCGTCCTGGTCGACGGCGATTGGAATGGCAAGCCTCGCAAATTGCTGATGTGGGCGAATCGCAACGGCTATTTCTACGTCCTCGACCGCGAAACCGGCAAGTACCTGACCGGCAGCGCCTACGCGAAGCTCAACTGGTCGAAAGGCTTGGACGAGGCCGGCCGCCCGATGCGCGTTCCGGAAATCAATCCGACCAAAGAGGGAACGCTGATTTATCCCAACCTGTTCGGCGCAACCAATTGGTATTCGCCCTCTTACAGTCCGCGAACCCACCTCTTCTATATCCCGAGTTGGCAGGATTCCAGCATGAACATGGCGAAGCTTTCCGCCGAATTCTCGCCCGGCCAGCGCTATATGGGCGGTTTGCCGCGCGCCTCGAACGCCGGCGGCCGAGGCCCGCGAAACACTCCGGTTGAGGAGTCGGCCTACGGCTCCGTGCTCGCCATCGATCCAAAAACCGGCCAGAAGAAATGGGAATTCAAGATGACCGACGTTACCGATAGCGGCCTGCTGACCACCGCTTCCGATCTTCTCTTCACCGGCGGACGCGAAGGTTATTTCTACGCCCTGGATGCCCGCAACGGGACCGAGTTGTGGCGCGCAAGCCTCGGCGGCTCAGTGGAAGCCGCACCCATGACCTACAGCGTCGACGGGAAGCAGTACATCTCGATCGCCGCCGGCCATGCCTTGTTTACGTTCGCTTTGCGATCGGAATAAGTTTATAGACGGCAGAGAGATCCCACGATGAACGCCGCCAGGCTCGCCTTCGACAACCTCGAACGTTTCGGCGAGTATCGCAAGCTGTATTTCCAGGGGAACGCTTACACCAATACTGACCGGCTCCGTTACGCGGGCGCCCTTGCCACCGTTCTTCGCGATTACGGGGTCGCGCCCAGGGATCGCGTTGCCGTCATGATGCCCAATTCGCCCGAAGTCGAAGCCGCGTTCGTGGCGATCTGGATGCTCGGCGCAGCCATCATTCCCATCACCCCGCAGCTCAGTTCGAGAGAAGCCGGCTACATGCTCGAAAATGGCGGCGTCCGCGTCGTCCTCACCTCCCCCAGCCTAGCCGCTCGAGTCAAAGAAGCCAGCGCCATGGCTCCCGAGGTTCGCTACATCCTGACCTTCGGATCCTCCGGTGAAATCGACATCGCCCCGCAAGTGGCCTCCGCCCGACCCATGGAATCCATGGTCACGCGCGCGGATCACGACCTCGCGCTGCTGCTTTACACGTCGGGCACGACCGGTAATCCGAAAGGAGTCATGTTGACGCATAGCAACCTGCTAAGCGCCATCGACGCAGCCGTCAGAAAAAGCCCCGATATGCCTCGCGAGATCTTGCTTCAGCCGCTGCCCCTAAGCCATGTCTACGGAGTCCTGGTCATGAACCTCAGCAACGCCTGGGGTTGGACCACCGTTCTGATGCCGCACTTCGATCCCACGCTTGCCCTGAAGTTGATCGAACAGTATCACGTGACTCGCTTCTCCGTGATCCCTACGATGCTGGTCTACCTGATCAATTCGCCGGAGCGAGCTAAATATGACACCTCGAGCCTGGCCTACGCCTCCTCCGGCGGAGCCCAGCTCCTTGAATCGGTCCGCCTCGAGTTCGAGCGCCTGTACAACTGCAAAGTTCATCAAGGCTACGGCATGTCGGAAACCGCCGCCGTCTTGACCGGATACAGTTATGGCGAAGCCTACCGTCCGAACTCGGTAGGCCGCGCGCTTCCTGGCATTGATTTGAAGATTCGCGACGTGTCATCCCCCGGCCAGTGGGGCGAAATCGCAGTTCGCGGGCCGATGATCATGCAAGGCTACTGGAAGAATCCTGAAGCCACCGAAACCGTTACCGCGGATGGCTGGCTGCTTACCGGCGACATCGGCTACCTGGACGCGGACGATTTCGTCTACATCACGGATCGAAAGAAGGACCTGATCATCAAAGGCGGCGAAAACATCGCCTCGAAAGAAGTAGAGGACGCGCTCCAGAGCCATCCCTGTGTAGCGGAAGTCGCGGTAGTAGGCATTCCGGATGACACTTACGGCGAAAACATCTGCGCCGCAATTGTGTTGAAACCCGGCACGCATCCGTCTATAGAAGAACTAATGGAGCATGCCAGCCGGTGGATCACGAAATTCAAACTGCCGTCGCGGATTGTGTTCGTAGATGCTCTTCCGAAGAGTCCAGTAGGCAAGATCCTGAAGCGCGACATTCGCAAGCAGTTGGCCTAATCTCGATTGTGAAACTGATTTCGATCAACACACATATCGGGCTTTGCGTCTTTTTCGCATTCCATCGAATTGACCGCAAGGGTTGTGTCAGGTGCTTGCCGAAAGTTCCCTCAAAATCTGCTTCGCAAGGAATTCATTGATCTCCCGATGGCGAGGCACGGGCTGCGATATGCCGGTTTTCGGATTACGATACCAATCGTGATTTCCGCCATGCCGGATTAGTATGCACTCTGCGTCTTCCAGCTTGCGGATCAAGTCGATACGCTTCATCCAAGCGACAATTCGGCGACTCTGCGAACGCCTGGAATCTCCCCGCTAGTCAGATCCCGGTGGAGATCCCGAAGATTCTCTTCAAGCTCCTCGATCGATTCGCCCTGCGTCATGTAATCCGGGAACTCTTCGAGGTACCCGAGCCACATCTGGCCATCTTGCCAATGGACGAAGCGCGCCTTTCTCTTGGCATCCACTTGCTTGGCGGCATTCGCCCCAAACGCCACGCACGCGAGAATATCCTGACGGGTGAGTCGCGGGTAGCTATAGAGAACCGCAGCTTCGGTTTGACCAGATGCCAGTAATTCGAGAATAAACTCCACCGTCAACCCGGTCCCCTGAATTACAGGCTTGCCGGCCAGAATTTCGGGATCGGCAGTAATACGCTCCGGCCACTCCATACTTGGATGGTAACCTCCCAAATACTAAAACTTCACCTTAGGAGCTTCCTTCGCCGCCGTATCCGCCTTGAAATACGCATCTTCCCGCTGGAATCCGAATATGCCCGCCACTATGTTCTTCGGGAACAACTCGATGTCGGTGTTGTACTTCTGCACCACTTCGTTGTACTTCCGCCGCTCCACTGCGATTCGATTCTCAGCGCCCGCCAGCTCATCCTGCAATCTCAGGAAATTCTCGTTGGCCTTGATATTCGGATAATTCTCCACCACCACGAACAGCCGCCCCAACGCCGAATCCAGTTGCGAGTTCGCCTGGATTTTGTCCGCGGGAGACTTCGCCCCCATCATCGCGGCCCGAGCGGTCGTGATATCGCTGATTACCTTCTCTTCGTGCCCCGCGAATCCCTTCACGGTTTCCACCAGGTTCGGGATCAGATCGGCGCGCCGCTGCAGCACCACGTCCACCTGGCTCCATGCGGCTTTCACAGCCTCCCGTTCCGTCACCAGCTCATTCTTCGTGCTCATCATGCTGCCGCCGATCATCAGCGCTAACAGCACTAACACCGCCACGACCACCAATGCGATTTTCATGATTTGTCCTCTAACCCGTCCACGAACTCCACCATTCTTCGGATGCACTGCAAGTATCGCGCGAACAGCTCGCCCGGATCTCCCAAATCCTCACCGGCCTTGTCCTCACGGATGTCCAGCAAAGTCTCGAGCGGCGTAGCGTCCATCTTAATCGTGTGCCGACAGTTGATGCACGACGGCACGACGTTCAGTCTTTGCCTCTACACCCGCCGCAAGCAGCGCATCCAGGCCCAGCACGCAGAAGGTCGTCACCGAATCCACGCACAACTTCAGCAGCGCGACGGGATCGGTCAACACGTGCGCACCTTTTTGCCGCAGCCGGAATAGCTTCGCCCGCAGCTCATGCTCTACCTGGGCACGATAGAATTTCCCGTCGACCTTCACATCCTCAATCACGTCGATGCCCAGCAGCACTTTGCGGCGGTCCTTCATGTCGCGAAACTCGATCGGGAAGCAATCCGCAGAGTTATGCACTTCCTCTTCGCTCATCAGTGTGGGCGCCGGATGCCCGCGCTCCTTCCACCACTTGAGAATCGGCTCGCTCTCCGATAGTTCGCGAGGCGTGATCTCCTGCAACACCCACAGCAGGTTCACATCGGAAAACTTGGCATGATGATCCTCACCGGCGGCCGATCCATAGAGGATCACAGCCACCGCCCGCTCCCCGAACACGCGCTCCACCTTGGTCACGAACTCTTTGAGATCGTCCATAAATTAGGATTTACCAATCGCTCGAAGCCCCACCGCCACCTGAATCGCCGCCGCCGAAGCCGCCGAACCCGCCCCCGCCGTCGGAACTGCCGCCGCCAAATCCGCCGCCGCCCCACCCGCTGCCGCCGCGTCCCATCAGTTACCGAGAAACATCCCGGTCAGGAATCCGCCCACCCCGCCGCCGCCACGGCCGCCGCCGCTGAATCGCCCGATGATCCACATCAGCAGAAAGAATCCGCCCACCAGCAATGGCCATGGAATCCCGACGTCCCGGCCTTGCGGAGCGGTTCGCACGCGGGTTCGCCCCACCTCAGGAGGCAGCTCCACTCCCTTTTCGGTCGCGATCTTTTGCCCGAATTCCTGCGCCGCCGCCAGCAGTGCGCCGCCGTAATTGCCTTGCCGCAGAATCGGCCGGACCCCGCGCAACACATCGCCCGCGTACCCATCGGTAATGATGGGTTCCAGCCCATACCCGATTTCCGCCCGCTGCTTGTGATCCTTCACCGCCAGCATCAGCAGAATTCCTTCGTCTTTGCCTTTTTTGCCCGACCGTGATGGTGAATTTGGCCAGGTTTCGCTGCTCACCGCGCCGGACTCGTCACCCCGCCGTCCGGCGTGACGTCGTAATCTTGTAGGGGAAGGCGCAGCCCCAGCCCGTCCAGCGTGGTGGCGTGCACGATCCGGGCGTAGTGGTTGGTCACCGTGTTGTGGTAGTCGGCGGGGTTCTCCCCCGGTCAGCGTC
>CAVPKR010000174.1:0-10490 GCA_963705675.1 Terriglobia bacterium | reverse complement strand
ACGTGATTTGAACGACGCACAGGAAGCCGTGAATCGATCGCTCTCGCTTGAGCAAAAAAAGCATTAGCAGAAAGAACAAGCACATCGTTGCGTAATATCCGGATTCTTGGCGCGAGCGAGACAACCCCCCTCGTCGAGGAGCGCCGGACAATTGGGAGAATTCCGTATAAGAATTCATCGAAAACGATAGATTGGATCACCGCGACAGCGAACCATATCCAAATGGCCGCTATTAAGAGGCGGATCGTTAATCGGCGAAGCTCTCGCACACAGCTGTAGGCAGCTAATGAGATGAGGAATAGGCTTGCATAATCGCCAACGCTACGAACGGCCTCGAACACAATGTCGCCTGCAAGAAACACGAAAGACGCAACGACAAATAGCAGACCAAGTAGCCACAGTTCCTTGGGAGCGCTTAGCCAGCGTTGGCTGAATAGCATCGAAAATGACGGCGAGACACAACGCAGTGGGTTGAACATCCGTTCCGATTGGGATTATTTGCACGTATGGGAACAGAATTGCGAGAAGAAGCGTTCCGTGAATCAGCGATGCGCTGTCCTCGGCTCGAAGGCCGATCCCCAAATCTGAGGTACTCCTCTGTCTGGCCGGGAATTCTCTTGAGGGAATCAGATCGAATCCTTGTTTCGTTTAATGCTTCGCGTGACGCTCGTAATACTTGCTGTAATGCCCGTAGTAGTAGTAATACCCAGGACTCACTTCCCGATGGACCTCATTCAACACCACCCCCACTAAATTCGCCCGCAGCCTTGTCAGCGTCGTGATTACCGAGCTCAGGGCTTTCCGGCTGGTGTCACCCGCTCGGGCGACCACGATCACTCCGTCTACCGCGGTCGCCATTTGCAGAGGCTCGGCGAAACCCAGCAGCGGAGGGGCGTCGAGCACCACCAGGTCGTATTCGCGCGTCGCTTCTTCGATCAGTTCCGCCAGGCCCATGCCCATCAGGTCCGACGCTCGGCGCGTGGAGGGGCCCGGGCAGGATGTCCAGGCCCTTGGGATCGTCCATCGGATCACCGCATCGCGCCATGAAATCTGCTCCAGCAGCACGTTCGATAACCCGACGCTGTTGGGCACCTGGTAGAGCCGATGCACGCTGGGGCGGCGGAGGTCGCCGTCGATCAGCAGGGTGCGCTTGTGCTGGCTGGCATGGGTCGCGGCCAGGTGCGCGGCCACGGTCGACTTGCCTTCCGAGGGCGAGGCGCTGGTCAACAGGACGCTTCGCAGGCGGCGGTCGAAATCGGTTAGAAGAATCGAATTGCGCAGGGTGCGGATAGCCTCTTCGTAGTTCGAAAGGACCTGTTCATGCTCGGCTGTGTGGACCAGGGCAGTGGAGACTCCCGTGCCGGTCCCGTTGCCGTTTACCGCGGCCATGGATTGAATCGGGCTAAGGCGGCGGCGCCAGTCCTTGACGGCGGGCAGCGATCCGATCACATCGGTGTTCAACAGGCGAGCCACCTGGTCGGGATCGCGAATGGTGTTGTCGAGCACGTCGGAGAGCACGGCGGCTCCCACGCCCAGGAAGGTCGGCGAACAGAAACGCCAGCAGCGCGTTCAGCCACGTTTTCGGAAACACCGGCTTCAGGCCCGGGCGCGCCGTATCGGCCACGCGAATCGAGCTGTTCTGGAAGCTTGCGTTGATCCCAGCTTCCTTGATCTTGCGGACCAGCTCCTCATAGAGCTTCTTGTCGCCCTCAGCCTCACGTTTCAGGTTCTGATATTCGAAGGAGCGGGCGTTGAGGCGATCGAACTCCGCCTTGGTGTCCTTCACGGCGGATTGCAGCATGGATTCGCGATTGACCGATTCGTGATACTCGACTTCGATGCGCTGGCCGATACTGTTGCGGGTCGCTTCGATCTCGGCTTCCAACTGCTGGACTCGCGTCTCGGCTTTCTTGAACTCGGGATGATTCACGCCATAGTGATTTTTTACTTCGGCGAATTTTTCCTGTGCGTCGTTCAGATTTTCGGTGAGCTTTTTCAGCGCCTCGCCTTGTGTCGAGACTTGAGCGGCCGCCAGCGTCTCGCTTTTCACCGAGTTATAGGCGGCTTCTTTCTTCACGCGATCGGCTTGCGCCTTGGTGTATTCCTCATTCAACTGGAGCAAGCGCGCGGAAATGATGTTGGTTTTTTCCTCGGGATTGATGACGTTCAGATCGCGCTCAAACCGGTTCAGCGCTTCGCTGGATTTTTCCATCTGCGCTTTCAGCTCTTCCAATTGCCGCTCCATGAAATCGCTGAGGCTCGCCGTCGCTTTGTAGCGGATCCGGTAGGTGTGCAGAAGATACTGCTGGGCCACTTCATTCGCCACATCGGCTGCCAACTGGCGATTCTGCGACCGGTAACTGATCAGCAGCAGATAAGTATTCGGCGGCCGCGTGACTTTCAGATTTTTGAGAATCACGGGCGCTTCCAGGCTGGCGGGGGATTTATCAATGGCCTCTTCCAGCGCGTCTTTTTCCACATCACGCAAGTGATACTTATCCACTACGGGACGCAGCACGGAATCCGACTGGATCAGCTTCACTTGAGTAGCCAGGAACTGATCCGCATCGTTGGTCGCGTTCTGCAAGGCTTCCTGACCCAGAACCCCGGTCGGCATCTGCCGGTCGATATCCACAGTCACGGTCGATTCGTAGATAGGGGTGATTTCAGCGAAACCAGCGTCGTCGCCAACACCGTCCCAACTACGAACGCCGCGATTCTCCAGCCGTGACGCCTTAGAATCCATAGATAATGCGCCAGCGGGACATGCGCTGGCTGCGGCTGATATTCGGCATCCAGGAACGGCGCGGGCAGCGGCGCGACTCGGATGGTTTCCGGAATGGCGGGAAGATTCGATTCCAACTTCTTCATGGATTAGTGCCAGATCAGAAGCCCGGACGCGGTGGAGGCGCCGAACATCGTAATGCGATCGATCGCGGTCATGGTGTTGCGCTTGGTCTTGTTATCGGGAATGTAGAGAAGATCGTCGGCCTCGAGCGGCACGTCGGGAGACTTCCGCTGCATGATCTTTTCCAGTTCGATGGGAATTTCCTTCTTCGGTCCCGTGCCATCGCGCCGGTAAACATAGGCGATCTTCGACGCATACGGCAGCAGTCCTTCAGAAAGTGCGACCACCTTCAACACGCTTTCATCTGCTGAATCGCGAACCGGGAAGGCTCCGGGCTTGTGGACGTTACCGACTACGAAAATCTTGCCGGCCTCAGGGACTCGAATTTCCTCGCCGCCATGCAGGGTGTAATTCACGGCCGGATCGGCATCCTTCATCAAGCGCTTCACCGGAATCCGCTCCACTTGATCGGACCGGGTCAAAATAATCTCGGTGCCGGCATCGTTGGTCAAACCTTCGGCGCGCGCGAGCGCATCCAGGACCGTGACAACGCCCACCGACTGGAACGTCAACGGCTTATGCACCGCACCCATCACGGCGATGGGGCGGCTGTAATATTCGACCACGGTCACCTTGACCAGAGGATCCACCAGGATTTGTTCGTCTCTCAGCGACCCCGCGATGCTCGCCTCTAGTTGGCCGGGAAAAATCCCGGTGGCGGCGATGCCCTTCTTCAACAGAGGCAAATGAATGGTGCCGTCGGTTTCGACGCGAACCGTGCGTGTCAACTCCGGCGCATCGTAGACCGACACCGCGATCAGATCGTCGACGCCGAGTTTCTGCGACGGCAGATTCGTTTTCCCCGCATCTTCCATCAGATTCGGCCGGGTCTGCGCCGCACATAGCATCGAAAGCATCGCGATCGGGACCAAGGTCCGCATCTAGTTTTTCTCCAGCAGCGATGCCAGTCGCGCGACCGTCGATTTCAACTCCATCAACTGAGCGTCGACGTGGCTGGCATTCAGCGACCCAAGGAGCTTCGCGCGCGCAAACTCCGAAAGACTTCGGGCGCCGCTCGACGCGGCTTGCAGGCTTTCATATTCGTCCTGCGATACGCGGAAAATCAGAACTCGATTGCGAGGTTTATTAATTGCCATGTGCAGCCAGAATCCCTCCTCCCACTGGGCAAATCATGTCGCGATCCACCTCTACGGCGATGGATCGCTGGAGCGCATCCACACTGACGGCGATACGCCAGGCGCCGGAATCCCGAGCCAAGGTCCCCTCGATACCCGCCAGAATGCCGTGTTCGATTCTCACGCGTTGGCCCGCCTTCAGGAACGGCCACGGACCCAGCGGAAGACCCGACAGAATGGTGCGGCGCAGCGCCACGATTTCATGGTCCGGAATCAATGCGGGGGCGTGATTGAAACTCACCACCCATTCGACGCCGGGCTGCCGCATCACCAGCGTCCTCTGCTCAAACGTAGACCGGCAGAATATATAGCCGGGAAACAGATTCTGCTCCAGCACCTTGATCCGGTCCGACCAGCGCCGCCGCACTCCGTGCCACGGAACAAAGTTTTCTAGTCCGGCGTTGGTAAGACCGGCCTGCACTCTCCGCTCGGCGCGAGGGCGTACCATAAGGGCCACCCAAGGCGAGATTTCAGATTCGTAGACGCAAGTATTCATTTGAACTCACGGGGGGAGGTAGTCAGGTCAGAGCTTCCGCTATGAAGAGTCCCGTTGACTCATCTCACGGAGCATGGAGGAAGTTTAGTCAGTTTATACGGGGAGGTATTACCTGTCAAGGTCAAAAGTACTGGGATGGCCAGCGAGTGGGCGCAACTCGCTACACCGGTTGAAAATAATGATTACTGAAGGATAGCGAAGGTCGGGCGAACCTACGACAGTCGCTCGACCACCACGCCGATTTCGAACTCGGCACCGCTCGGGGCGGAGGAACGAACTTCTCCGAACGCAATCCCATCCCGGGTGCGCACCTGGACCGTCGATCCAATCAGAATGCTTTGGGGGACCCGCACCTGTAGACCCTCTTCAGAGAAATTGAGAAGCTCGGCATGCATGGAAGGCCCTGTTGACGTCAAAGGATTCAGTACCTTGACACGTGCGGGGGCGGCCGCGGCTTCGGCGCTCGTCGTTCGACCTTGCATGGGGAACTCCTTTTCCTGCTCTTCTCTCTTGTCTCTCTTATCGACCGAAGATTACCATTCGTATTGGGTTGAAACAATCCGTCTAAGGTACTAAGCAAACAGCGATTTAGGCATCGGGATGGTCGTGGCGCCGAGCGCCAATACGCCTGCTGTTCTTTCGCTTTCAATTTGTGAAACTCGACATAGCTCTTGTGCTGTTCTTCGCGCCACTTTCGATAGGCGCGCTCCTCAGCCTCGTTGAATTCGTGCCAATCATGGTGGTCCCTATCTTCATAGCGAACCGGCTTGTCCTGGGCGGAGGCCCGGTTGGGAGCGATCACGGCTGGCGTCGAGTAGCACCATCTCCGAGAAGTCCCATGGAGATAAAATGTCGCATCTAGGTCCTCTACAGGGAGATGCCGGGTTGGAAAGTTCTGTTTCCCTAACGGAAAGACGCGACGATCTACTTATTCTTGAGCGCGTCCGTGATCGCGGCCACCCCCAGATTGAGTCCAAATCCGAATCCTGGACGGGTCTGGTTGCCGCTGGAGCCGTCGTGAGAAGCAGCCCGAAGTAAAAATTCGCGATCGCCGGTCCGTAGCCCAATCCCACCACTGCGGTCTTCAATGGCTGGCTTCCGATCTTGACGCCAGCCACCAGATGCGGGAACGGGTTGAATCCGGGCCCTTTAATGTCCACCGGGACGAAATAATAGTCGAAGAACGCGAGAATATCCGCGTGGCTCACCTGGACCGGGGTAGGCGTTCCGCCGGCGGCGAAGTATTGGACGCCGGAAATCTTGCCGATCGGAACACCGACGCTGAAATCGATGTGGTAAAGCCCCTCATTGTCGAACGTCTCCGCGGGATTGGTCAAGCCGTTGATGGGCGTGCCGTTCAGTTGGAAGTCCGGCGTGAAGGTTAGATCGGACGGCGTGTAGGGAACTGTGAAATCGTGATAATTCCAGATATTCGCCGTGAGGGCGGAGGCCTCGCGCGCGAGAACGCCGGCGTGTGGTTGAACAATCCGATCAACCCGGTAAGGTGGTTGATATACGCCGCGGTCTTCGATTTCGCCGCCAGCGCGTAGCCCGTCTGATAGTTCAAATCGGCGGGCCGGTTCAGATGGATGTAGATCAGGGTAATTTTCTTGATTCCGTAGACGCGCTTTTTGATAGAGATGTCGTCGTCCGAATCGTGCGTGGAATTGTAGACGTACCAGGTCTGGGCCTCCGGGGTGGCCTCGGCTGCATTCTTCCAGCGCACGACGTGAACAATGCAGTATGCCTTCGGGTCCGGCTGGGCGCCCAGGGCTTCAATCAGGCTCCCTAGCTGGCCGGGAACCAGCTTACCGCTGGTGACGTCGATAAAGGCCGCGGCGGACGCCGGCAACTCGCGTGGGGCCGGATCAATCCATTCCTGGGTCTTGGTATTCGCCCGAAGTACAGACGCCAGAAATAACAGGATCGCGCTGAATCGAAAAAGCATTTCACAGAATGATAGGCGCCGTTAGATCGTGAAGCAGCGCTTGGCATCGTGCTTTTGTCTGAAAATAGAACAGTTAACGCCATTGGGAAGGAAGTGACCGGCGGAAGTCGGGGTCCTGGCGGCATCCGGGGTTCACTTGCGGCGAGCCGAGAAATCGGACGCCTTTTCAGGTATCCTGGATGTTCGTTTGAAGCGTTCTGGCCTCGGCTTGCACCGTACTAGGTGCAAGCTGCGCCTGCACTGGTCTCGGAGGGGACGTCGACCGGAGATGAACCGGGAAACTTACGGCAAAGCCTATCAGCTCGGGTTCGAGAACACCGTGCGATTCCTGCTCTCTCGCGGCGCTTCCTGGGAGGGCGCGACGGAGACGGCGCAAGCCGCCTGGGCGCGCGGGTGGGAGCGCGTCCAACAACTTCGCGACGAAGAACTTGTGGTGAGGTGGGTCAACACCATCGCGCTGAACACCTATCGGGGTCTGGTTCGTAAGGAGTTGCCGCTCGAATCGTCGCTGGAGTATCTACCGAAGCGCACCGTGCATGTTGCGAAAATCAATCTGGCCGCCATCGATGTGGCGCGCATCCTGAAAACTTGCCGTCCACGCGACCGCGTGCTGCTCGAGCAACAGATGTATGGACTGACGCCGGAGGAAATTGCCGTGGAACACGGCGTGACCACCACAGCGATTCGGATCCGTCTGATGCGCGCGCGGCGGGAAGCCCGGCTCTTGCTCATGGGTCCGCAACCTGAATGCGCCCGAAAGAGTCGCACGGTGGCATAGCTTCGCCCATCCTAACCGTTGGTGGTCGCCTGACCGTATATGGTCATTTCTTTGGGAGAGGAAGCCCCTAATCGGGTTTATTATCCGCGGTCCCGATCGGCCATGTATCTGCCTTTGTATCGGCGAGGTTCCAACAAAAATATGAAACGTCTTCTGATTCTCGGCGGATTCCTGTTAGGCGCCGCCTTTGTCGCTCCATCGGCTGCCACGGCCGACGATCATCACGACAAGCGGTATTACGACAAAGAAGGCCACGACTATCATGTCTACAACAACCAGGAAGATCGCGCGTACCGCGTGTATTTAGGGGAGCAGCATCAGGATTATCACGCCTTCGGCAAGGCCAAACCTGCCCAGCAGCAGATGTACTTCAAATGGCGCCATGAACACCCGGATTCGGTTTTGTTCAAGGTCGAAATTAAATAGCGGGTATTTTCGAATGTGACCTGTGGTCACATCACTCGCAGCGCAGGGCGACCACGGGATCTATCGAAGTCGCCCGCCTGGCGGGGAGATAACAAGCCAGCAGCGCGATCCCGCCGAGCAATACCGTCACCGCGCCCAGCGTCCATGGATCGGTGGGCCTGACACGGTACAGCAGAGCTCGCCATGAATCGGGTCAATAGCAGTGCTGCAATCAGCCCCGCGGCCATTCCGACGCCGGCTGGCCGCATGCCTTGCCGCACCACCAGCCACAGGATTTCCCGCCGCGATGCCCCCAGCGCGCTGCGAATTCCAAGTTCCTGGGTCCGTCGGGCCACCGCATAAGACATAACCCCGTAGATTCCCACCGCGGCCAGCAGAAGCGCGGCCGCTCCAAAAATGATCAGCACCAGCATGGTGAAGCGGCGCGCGGCCAGCGATGTTGAAACGATCTGCTCCATGGTGCGAACCTGATAAACCGGCTGATCCTCGGTGGGACCCGCCACTTGGGCGCGAACGGCTGGCATTGAGCCTAGAGGCTCGGGACCAGTCCTTACTGCAAGTGTCAGTCCGGTCATTACTTCCGACATAAACTTGTCGGGGATCTGCGCCAAGGAGAAATAAATCTGGTCACGGATCTTGTTGGTGTCGTCGGCATCCAAGCCCCATTGCTTCACGTGGCCGACCACGCCGATAATCTGCACCGGACCGAGCATCATGAGGCTGAGTTGCCGCCCAACCGGATCCTGATCGGGGAAAAGGCGCGCGGCTAGGACGTCATCAACCACCACTGCCGCCGGCGAGCTCAAATTGTCGCGGTCCGTGAAAAAGCGGCCGCGGCGCAACGGAATTTGCATCACCGTCGGGTAGTCCGGTGAGACGACGTTAAAGATCGCCGATGTCGTCTGGCTCTGAGGAGGCTGGGGACCGTTCCCCGGCCAGTAGGAAATTTCGTTGTCGTTCGGTCCAAGAGGGACTAGCGAGACAATGGCAGCCGACTCAACTCCCGGGGTGGTCCGCACACGTTCGATTAATTGCCGGTAAGCTAACCGGATCTCCGGCGGACTGGATCTGACCTTGGGCGAAAGCGCGACCTGCATGGTCAGAACGTTGTGCAGGTTGAACCCGGGGTTCACCTCAAAAAGCCGCCACACGCTCTGCATCATAAGGCCCGCGCCGGCGAGCAGGATTACGGCAAGGGCGATCTCGACGGCCACAAAGACGCCTTCGACGCGGTGGCGGCCGCCTCCTGCGCCGCGCGCCCCCTGTTTCAACGATTCCTGCGGGTTGGCGCTCGCGCCGAGGAAGGCCGGCGCCAGACCGAACAGAATTCCAGTGACGATCGCGACGATCAGAGTGAAAATCAGAACATACGGGTCGATTCCAATATGACTGGATCGCGGCAGACTTCCCGGCGCGGCGGCCAGTACTAAGCCAGTCCCCCAGCGGGCGAGCAGCAAACCGAGGATCGCTCCGCCGAGAGAAAGCATGACGCTTTCGGTCAATAACTGGCGAACCACGCGCCAGCGTTCGGCGCCGAGCGCGGTTCGAATCGCGAACTCGCGTTTTCGAGCAGCGGAACGCGCCAGCAGCAGGTTGGCGACGTTAGCGCACGCGATGACCAGCACGAATCCGACGGCGCCCGCCAGCAGGAGCAAGGTCGGGCGTACATAGGACACCATGGAATCCTTCATGCCCACCACTCTCGCCGAGTGGGATGCGTTGCTCTTGGGATACTCATGCGCCAGGCCATTGGCGAGCGCGGACATTTCCGCTTGCGCCGCCTCCATCGCTACGCCCGGCTTCAGCCGCGCGATGACGACGGAGACCCGGGTGCGATTCGCGGGTCCGCATTTCCACCGAATTCCATTGTTCGAGCGGGACATAGACTTTATCGTCATCGCCCAATTGAAAATTCTGCGGCAACACGCCCGTAACCGAGCAGCTTACGCCTTTGAGCGTCAGGGTTCGCGCCAGGATGTTCCGGTCGCCTGCGAACCGGTCTTGCCAGAAACCGTAGCTCAGCATGACAGAACAGGCAGCCCCTTGACGGTCTTCATCGGGCAGGAAATTCCGGCCAAGAATGGGCGTAACGCCCAGGACCGGAAACAAGCTTGCCGACACGTACACGCCGGGGAGCCGCTCCGGCTGGCCGGCTCCGGTGAGGATGAAATCGTCGGTCCGATAGGTGCCCATATCGGTGAAGGAGTGGCTTTCGCGGCGCCAGTCGAGATAGTTTGGATAAGCAATCGAGGAGTGGCTGAACTCCGGCGTGGTCTCAAAGATTCTGAGCAGCCGGTCGGGCTCGGGATACGCGAGGGGCTGTAGAAGTACGCCGTTCACGACGCTGAAGATCGCTGTATTCGCACCGATTCCGAGCGCCAGCGCGAGCATCGCGACCGCCGTGAAGCGCGGATTCTTGCGCAGAGTACGGAATCCGTAGCGAATGTCCTGCGCGATGCCGCTGAAAAGATGCGCCGGGCTCTTTTCGCCGAAGACAATCGGGTCTGAGACATCCGTACGCTCGACCGGCCGTAGTTCTTGGACCAATCCGGTAAGCTGATCGAGTGCGAGACGGCGCGCTTCGGCCTCCGAGGTTCCGCCCGCGCGAAGCTCGCGATAAGAATCTTCGGCGTGCTGGGTAAGCTCCTCCACGATTTCCGCTTCGCGAGCGGGGGCGAGTTTCAAGGATGCGAGTTGCTTGCGGACCGGACCGCTCCAATCAGGCATGTTCCACTCCCGTGATCCGCCCGATGGCCTCGACAAACGTTTGCCAGCCTTGCCGCTGCCGAGCCAGGACT
>CAVPKR010000173.1:0-12911 GCA_963705675.1 Terriglobia bacterium | reverse complement strand
TTATCAGAGCATCTGCATAACCTCCGCGATGTTTTACACGGCCCAGGCCAGCAATCCTGTAGCGGCCCGCATTGCAGCGGGATCGGATATCAGGTAACCTGGCTCGGATGGGCGCTGGCGGCGATCGTCCCCGGCGCGATCTCGCTTCTGGCTGAGTTCCGCTGGTAGCGACGAAACCAGTCCACCCGCCATCCGCCACACACCCGAAGCGCCGCAGTTCGCCGCGACCCAGCTTGCCGCCATGGGCCGCTTGAACGTCAACGAAAAATTGTAACCGCGGTATTCGTACTGGTGTGCGCGTTGTGGGCGACGTCATCGGCGACGAAAATCGACATCACGGTAATCGCGCTCGGCGGCGCGAAACGTTCATCGTCCTCGGAGCCCTGAGTTTCGAAGACGTGAAGAATCAGCACGCCGCCTGGGACATCTTCATCTGGTATGGAGGCTTGATTCGCCTCAGCCAGGCGTTGAACGACTACGGTATAACCGAGGGCCTTCGCCGAAGCCGTGGGACGCGTGTTCGGCGGCTTCGCATGGTTTGCCCTCTTCACCATCGCGCTGTTGATTTATTTCTACGCGCACTACGCATTCGCGAGCATTACCGCCCACACGCTCTCCATGTTCCCCGCGTTCCAGCCATGTTCCGCCAAAGGAGCTCCCATTCGGACTCCTGGTCCTCGCCTTCGCGTGTTTCGCGAATTTTTCAGCCTGCTGATTTAACTACGGCACCACCTCTCATGCCCACGTTTTTCGCGCAAGGTTACGTGTCGTTAAAAAGATGGTGGACCATCGGCGCCGTGGTCAGCGTCTGCAACCTGGCAATCTGGATGACCATCGGCTTCGGCTGGTGGAAACTGGAGTATATGGTAGAAGTCCTTGTCCTTTGGAGATTAACCCCCGGGACCATCCGCATCGCCGAGACCTTCCGCGATTACTATGGCGCCGAATTTAAGGAAGGTCAGATCCTCCACTTCACCCATCGCGACTACCTTCCTTACCACAGCGGTCACACGGTTTTTTTCGAAGAAGCCACCATGTATTTGTGCGACTTGGATGACACGCAAGCCATCGTCGAGAATCGCGGCGGCGAATATTTTCAGCCCCAGGAGATCCGAACCCATGAGCAATCCCCTTCACCCCGACCTGAGCGGACGCGTCGCCGTAGTCACCGGCTCCAGCCGCGGCATCGGAAAGGCCCTGGCGCTGCGTCTAGCCCGCGAAGGCGCCGACGTAGTGGTCGCCGCGAAAAGCGAAACTTCCAGCGACAAACTTCCCGGCTCCATCTACGACACCGCCGATGAGATCGCGCTCGGCCGTCGAGCCTTGGCGATTCCCACCGACGTCCGTTCCGACGAAGCCGTCCGCGCCATGATCCAAAGACCATCGCCGAGCTGGGCCGCGTCGACATCCTGATCAACAACGCCGGCGCGCTGTGGTGGCAGAAAGTCATCGACACCCCGCCCAAGCGCTTCGACCTGATGATGGGCGTCAACGTTCGCGCGGCCTACCTGGCTTCGTATTACGCGCTGCCCCACATGATCCAGCAGCGCTGGGGACACATCATTAATATGTGCCCCGGAATTTCCACCACTCCCAATCCCGGCCGCGTCTGCTACATGATCACCAAGATGGGGATGGCCCGCCTCGCCATCGGGATCGCCGCCGAGCACGCCGACGACGGCATCGCCGCCAACGCGCTCTGGCCCCGGACCATCATCGAAAGTCAGGCATCCATCAACTGGGGCCTCTCGACTCGCGATCAGTGGAGGACTCCTGAAATCCTCTGCGACGCCTGCATGGCGATTTTCGCGCAGCAGCCGCCGTCCTACACCGGCCGCCAGGCCCTGGACGAAGAAGTGCTAAGTGAACTCGCCGGCGTGACGAATTTCGACCGCTATTGGTGCGAAGGCAAGCCGCCGGAAAAGCCAATGTTCATCGACGGCCGCGGCGGCGGATTCATGTAAGCGATTCGAGCACCGCCGCCGCGTGCCCCTCCGGCTTCACCTTGGGGAAGATTTTCTCGATCTTGCCATCCGCGCCGATAACGTATGTGGTCCGTTCAATGCCCATAAACTTGCGCCCATACATGCTCTTCTCTTTCCACACCCCGTAGGCTTCCGCGATCGCATGATCCGGATCGGCGACAAACGTGAACGGCAGATCGTACTTCGCGGCGAACTTCTCCTGGGCCTCAGCTTCATCCGGCGAGATCCCCACGATATTCGTCTCCAGCTTCGAAAATTTCTTCGAAGCGTCGCGAAACTCGCAGGCTTCCTTGGTGCACCCCGGCGTGTCCGATTTGGGGAAGAAGAAGATCACCACGCGCTGTCCACGCAGCTTCGAAAGTTGAAACGCGCCTTTGCGAATTTCGGGCGCCCGGTCACCGGCTTTGAGACTCATACTCCGAGATTGTAAACTAAAGCCATGGAATCCCTGAAGAAAAGTCTGATCGCCGCCGGTTGTTTCGGGCTGCTGCTTGCCGGGCCGAGCGTTTTCGGCCAGAAAAAGGAAGGCGACGCAGCCAAGGGCAAGGATGTGTTCGACTCAAACTGCTCGGTATGCCACAACGCCGACAGTGACGAAAAGAAGATGGGTCCGGGGTTGAAAGGCCTGTTCAAACACGAGAAGCTCGCAAACGGCAAAAAGTTGACGGAAGCGAACGTCCGCGCATTGATCGAAGCAGGCGGCGGCGGGATGCCGGCTTTCGGCGATATGTTGCAAGGCGACGAAAAGAACGACGTGATCGCGTACCTGAAAACGTTGTAGTCCGCGCGCCACGCTGTTACTCTAGATATATCCATAGCGTCCCCATCGTCTAGTCGGCCTAGGACATCGCCCTTTCACGGCGGTAACGGGGGTTCGAATCCCCCTGGGGACGCCAGAAATTCTATGAACTTGTCGTATTCGGTATTCTACGAGCAATATCCTGGCGGCTTTTTCGCCACCGTTCCGGCTCTCCCCGGCTGTCACACCCAGGGCGAAACTCTCGAAGAAGCCCAACGCAACATCAAGGAAGCGATTGAATTGTACCTGGAAAGCCTGGTGGCCGATTCTCTTCCCGCCTGATCGCATCTCATAGAGTGCCAGCATTCAGTCGAGATCCATCGCCGCCTTCAACGCCTCTTCAACTTCTCCCAAAGTCCTCGGTGGCAGGACCCCGATGCGCTTCGCCAGCTTAGCCCGATCGAGCGTAGTCACCTGGTGACACACCGCGAAGCTGGTCGTGGAAAGGCCCGCAACTCCGCTTGGCAATTCCACAATCGTCGGACCGCGCCTTGCCTGAGATGTGGAAGTTGTGATGGGAATCACGATGATCGATCGCCAAGCAGCGGCCTCGTTGAACCCATCGTGAGAAATCAGGATAACCGGGCGGCGGCCCGTCTGCTCGGACCCAGAACGGGGAATCAGATCAGCCCAATAAATCTCGCCGCGCTTCACTTCCGCGCCTTGACGCTCTTTACCAGATGCTCAACTCCGGCAGCTTCCAAGTCGGGATCCAGATCCAGCCGGGTACCCGCCGTTTTCGCGGCATAGGACGCAATTGCGTCGTGCCGGGCTTTTCGCCGCTGCTCTCGAAGCCAGAGATCGATCGCCTCGCGCGCCAAAATCGTCGCCGGGACTTGCGCACGTTCCGCTTCCGCCCGCAGATGATCGTAAGTTTGCTCTGGCAGAGGAAGATGGAAGTTTTTCATGCCTTCATTATGCCATGATTTTATGGCACGCCCGCATACAACTGAAACGGCCCCCAATAGAACGGCTTCCGATACGCGCTCTTCTGATGAATCAGCCGCAGCTTAGCTTGCCGCAAAGCCTCCGCCGGAGCCACCTGTTTCGCCAATTGAGAATAGAAATCCGACATCAGCGACGCCGTCGACAAGTCCGTCACATCCCACAAACCCGCGACCACGCTTTTCGCCCCCGCTCGAAGGAACGCCCATGACAACCCCACCAGCCCTTCGCCCGAATAGGTCTTCGCACCCGCGCTCCGGCAAGCCGATAGCGTAACCAGATCGGCGTTCAGCGGGACATTCATCACATCGCGAGCCGATAACGTGTACGCCCCGTCATGTCGCGCCAGGATCAGCGCCGAATCGAGCGGGCTTTCCCGATTCGCCGTGGCATGCGCCGCGAAGTGGATCCACGTAAATCGCGCCGCCCCCGCCTCGCGATAAGCCGCGGGATTTGCACGCGAGCCTTGCAGCACCACCGACCGGAACGGATCGAAGCTCCGCTCGATCATCGACATTTCCTCGGATGCGTAGGGCAGCCGCGGATATTCTTCGACCGCCGGCTCGGGTCCCCGATCAACAGAATCGACCGCTCAGCCGATGGCGAGTGCCGCGCCTCCGTCAGCACGCCCAGCGATGGCGCCACTTCCATCGTCACCTGTTCGATCAGGTAGCGCGACGGGTCTCCGGGATCCGGCAGAGTCTCCAGATTCAGCGCGTGAAGCGCGCGGTCCGGCACCACGATCATGCGTGAGCCTGGTTTCAGCAACCCGCGAACCGGGCCCAGCAGCGTCTCTGAAAGCTGCCGCCCGGCTGGAAATTCGGCTTCCAAAGGATCGCGCAGATTCTCGATATATCTCCGATAAGTTTCCACCAGCGACGCGATCTGTTTTTCCGCGGGCAGAACATACAATGCGACCCCGCCCGGCGTCACCGCCCACAGAAACGACCGGTCCGGCGCCAGCCAGAAGGACAGCAGCGTCGCACCGCTCGATCTCGATAATTGCTGAAGTGAAGCCGCGCTCACCGGCTTACGAGCCTTGCTTTCCGCTCGCAGACGCTCATCCAACAGCCGCGCCCGGCTGGATTCCGCCGACCTCCAGGGCCTTCGCGATTTCCCCGCGCGTGACCAGGAAATCGACGTAATGCTGATAAAACTCGATCAGACTCGATAGATAGGACAACTTGTAATCTTCACGCTGAAGATCTGCGCGCTGCCGCTCGATGCGTCCGATCGAGGCGCGAAATTGCGCGTCGGCCCGATCCAGTTGACCCGTTTCCACCAGCAACTGCGCTAATCCCAGCTCGGCCTGAAGCATCGACGCCGAATCATCCGACGGAGTCGCGAGAATCGCGAGAAAGAGTTTCTCGGCCTCGCGATAATTTTTCCGCCCCAACGCGATGCGAGCCTGATCCACCTCCGCAAACAGCTCCGACGGATCTTTCAAATCCTGTTTCAAACGCAACGCTTCATTCGTGTATCGCTCGGCTGCCGTGAAATCGCCGAGCTCAATATTGGTAAGCGCCAGGTTCGCCAGCCACACACCGGTCCAATAGCCGTCGGGAATGCCCCGCGCGATCGATAAGGCGGCCTGGTACTTCTCCAGCGCCTTTGAAAACTCCTTGCGGTCGTAAAGCACGTTGCCTGTATTGCCCAGCCAGATCTGCTGCTCATGCCGGTCGCCCAGCTTTTCGAAAATCGCCTCGGCTTGATTCAGGAATTGAAGCGCCGCATCGTAATCTCCCACCCGGTAATAGGCCGATCCCAGGTTCCCCAGCGCGTTGGCAAGCGAGCGGGTCCAGCCCATCCGCGCAGCCGCATCGCGCTGCCGCTCGAACCAGTAAATGGCTTCTTCAGGGTGATGTGTGAATAACAAAAACCATCCGAGCGTACCCAGCGCGCGCGTGTGCAGGCGCGAATCTTGCTGCTCCGTCGCCTCCTGAAGCGCGGCTCGCAGGCTCTGGTCGGCAGCGTCCAACTTGCCTTCCTGGGCGAGCACGGTGCCCAGATCGATCTCAATTTCCGCCTGAAGCAAGGGCTGATTCAGCGGAGCCGCAAGATCGCGCGCCAGATTCAAGCTCTCTTCCGCGGCCGGATAGCGCGACAAAAGTTCGGCGGCCCATCCGCGATCCATCTCCATGCGGGCGCGGAGGACCGGCGTCGGTGGAGTACCCTCGGCGTCGATCGCGTCCGCTGCTTTTCGTGGATCGATTTGCAGCAGAATTTCAGCGCGCAGCAGGCGAAATCGCCAGCTTGGCTCGGCGCGATATCCGGAATCGGCCACCTTCAGCGCCTGGTCTAACTTCCCTTCGAGAAGGAGCGCTTTTGCGCTTTGAAACGCCGCTTCAGGCGACTTGGTGGAGCAGGAACCGCTCCACAAAATGAAGAGAATGAAAACACCACGCACTTAGTTTGACGGCGGCGGGCTTCCGTTCCCTCCGGCCCCGCCTGCGCCGTAGCATCCCTCTACCGAACACCCCAGGTCCACATGCAGCATCAGCAGCCGGTGATACGACGCCGTAAGATAATACTCGCCTAAATACACCGTGCCGAAATGCGGGACATAAATCCCGTGGCCTTTTCGTGTCAGCCCGCCGGGAAGATTGTCCAGGTTCCGAGCCAGCGTGCACGCCATCATTCCCCTCTGCTCGGGAAATCCCCCATCTCCGCGCTGCGTCAGCGACAGTTTATTGATCTCCGCGCGAACCTTTTTGTCTTTCCCGTGCGCCGTCGTCAGCTTCGCCCAACTGTGGTGCTCCGCGAACAGGTCGGTAGCCAGGTCCACGTCGATCTTGTGCCCCGCAATGCGCAGATTCTCGAAGCGCGATCCCAGCGGGATAAAGCTCGAATCGGCGCCCGTCGCCGGATGCTTCGTCGTGATCCGAGCAACAATCTTGTCGCAAGTCACCACGTCCATAATGTTCAAGCCTTCAATAGTGCTGGTCGCGAGCGTCCCGTGGGCGTGATCCTTCTCACTAAAGCTGCCCACCACGTGCGAATCGGCGCGGTCGAACGAGAAGTAATTCCGGTGATGGAAATCGCGCGCGTGCGCGGACCCGTGCCCGCCAATCATCGGCAGAGCGATCGACGCTTGAATCTCCATTACTTCATTGATCGGCAGCGTCACGTATCCGGACGCCGCGACAGCTTCAGCGTGATACAGGAAGTTGATTTTCATGGAATCGGTTTTAATAGCTTACTCGAAGCGGAGCGTAAAAGGGTACCGCGCGACTTCGGTATCTTTTTGACGATCCTCGTCCAAGTCGCCAAGACCGTAAATGACCAGCACGTAACGCCCCGCGGGAAGCGCCCGAGCCGGCATCAGAACGTGGACCTCGCGCCCCGGTGCCGGAGCCGGCAGCGCCATCGAGAACCGTATCGGCTTGTTCCCCGCCGGACCCGAATCGTCCAGAAATACCGCGCGATAGTGGCTAAATTCGCGTTCCCATGTCCGGTCCATGTAGAGCGTATAAAATTGCGCGCCCGCCGGCGGTGTGACCGTCGTCGGCTCCCCCCGCGACATCGCGTACAGCGCATATTCGGATACCGGCTGCGGCGCCGTGCTGTGGGATCGCATACCCGATTCGTAACCCGCCAGCAGCGCGACCACCACCGCCGCCAGCGCCGGACCCAACACGCGCGGCGTCATCCAGGCTTGCTTGAAATTCTGCCACCAGCCTGCGCGGCCGATCTCCGATTCGACCGTGGGCAAGCTGGCAGCGAAAGGACCTGGACCGTGCTCGACAAACGCGGCTCGAGCATTGTCCTGAAGGATAGTCAGTGTCCTCAGCTCCTCCGAACACTGAGGACAGTCGAAGAAATGCCGCTCAAATTCCTCAACCTGGGAAACGGAAAGGTCGCCGAGCACATATCGCTCGGTCGCCTTAAGCTGTATCGCTTCCGAATGATCCATCCTTCATGACCCTCGTTTGTATCGTGTATCTTGCATGACTTTCGTTACAGAGAATCTTCCTTAAGGCTTCGCTAACCCGCTCTTATCGAACGCCTCCCGGAACCGAATCTTCGCCCGGTGTACTAGTACTCGCAGGTAATCGCGATCCACCGAGAAGCGCGTGCAGATGTCGGATTTGTCCATTTCCTCCAGAAAAACCGCCCGCAGGATCATCTGATCCTTCTCCGCCATGGCTGCCAGGACCTCGCGCACCAGGTCCTTGCGCTCCCGCGTCACCAGGCTGCCTTCGGTATTCATTTTCTGATCCGCCACCGTTTCCGCGTCGTCCGGCATCGGCGGATGACGAGTAGAAGCCCGCAAAAGCTCCATCATCACGTTGATGCAAACCGAGTGGACATACGCCCCCAGGCGATCGGGACGATCCAGGTTGCGATCGGAACGAAGAAAGTTCAGGACCCGAAGAAAGGTCTCCTGACGGATATCATCAATCAGTTCCCAGGACCGCAAGCGATAGCGCAGGGAAATCCGAATTACGTTAGTGAAGTGGGTGACAAAATGCCGCTCTGTTTCCTGATCCCCGTCCCGCAGGCGGGCCAAGTAATCGCGATCGAAGGGCAGTTGGCTCAATCATACAGGATACTGGATTGCGCGAAAATAAAACTGTGCTGACGCCGTTCGATCCTTTAGTTCGCGACTGGTTCGACGCCCGATTTGGTGACGTTACCGAACCGCAGCGCCTGGGATGGCCCGAAATTCGCGCCGGACACGACGTTCTGATTTCCGCTCCCACCGGCTCCGGCAAGACCCTGGCCGCTTTTCTCACCGCCATCGACCGCCTGCTTCGCCAGGCTCGCCAAGGCGAATTGCCGCAGGGCACCGAGATCCTGTACGTGTCGCCCCTCAAAGCTCTCAGCAACGATATTCACAAGAACCTGGACGTGCCCCTCGCCGGAATCGCTGATCTGGCGCGCCAGCGTGGAATCTCGCTCGCCCCCATCCGCACCGCCGTCCGGACCGGCGACACGCCCGCACGGGAGCGCCAGCAGATGGGCAAGCATCCGCCCCACATCCTGGTCACCACGCCCGAATCGCTCTACATAATGTTGACCGCCGAAGGCCCTCGCGAGATGCTCCGCGGCGTCCGTACCCTGATCGTCGACGAGATTCATGCGCTCGCCGACGATAAGCGCGGGTCTCACCTGGCGCTCTCCATCGCCCGCCTCGAATCTCTGATCGGACGCAAGCTCCAAAAAATCGGCCTCTCCGCGACGGTCAGTCCCATCGAAAACGTAGCCCGATTTCTGAGTCCCGATGCCCACATTGTCCAAGTGGGTCATAAGCGCGAAATGGAACTGGCCGTCGAGGTCCCCCGCAGCGAGCTCGGCTCTGTCGCGAGCACCGAAATGTGGGGCGAGATCTATGACCGCGTCGCCGAGCTGGCCCGCGAAAACCGGACCACGCTGGTTTTCGTCAACACCCGCCGTCTGTCGGAACGCGTCGCGCATCATCTGGGGGAGCGCCTGGGACCGAACGCCGTCCTGCCGCATCACGGCAGCCTCTCTCGCGCGCTTCGTCTCGAAGCCGAACAGCGCCTGAAATCGGGCGCGCTCCGCGCCGTAGTCGCCACGGCATCTTTGGAATTGGGAATCGACATCGGTTCCGTGGACCTGGTCTGCCAGATCGGATCGCCAAGATCAATCGCCGTCGCCTTGCAGCGAGTGGGTCGCGCCGGCCACTGGATCGGCGCGGTACCGAAAGGCCGCCTGTTCGCGACCACCCGCGATGAGCTGATCGAATGTGCCGCCCTGGTGCGCGCGATTCATTCGGGCGAGCTCGATAAGATCGAGATCCCGCTCGCGCCATTAGATATCCTGGCGCAACAGCTAGTCGCCATGTGCGCCGCCGAGGATTGGAAGGAAGACGATTTATTCGCGTTATGTCCACCGAACCTATCCCTATCGCGACTTGGCCCGTCCGCAGTTCGATTCCATCGTAGAAATGCTTTCCGAAGGGATCGCGACCTCGCGCGGGCGGCGCGGAGCGTTCCTCCATCGCGACCAGGTCAACGGCCGCGTCCGTGGACGCCGCGGAGCCCGCCTCTCGGCCATCACTTGCGGCGGCGCGATTCCCGACACTTCGCAATATCAAGTGATCGCCGAGCCTGAGGGCACCGTAGTCGGCACCCTCGACGAGGATTTCGCCGTCGAGAGCCTGGTCGGCGATATTTTCCTCTTGGGCACGACTCCTGGCGGATTCGCCGCGTCGAGCCGGGCCGCGTGCGCGTCGAGGATGCTCACGGAGCCGCCCCGTCGATTCCCTTCTGGCTCGGCGAAGCCCCCGGCCGCACTCGCGAGTTGTCTCTCGAAGTGTCCCGCGTGCGCCAGGACATCGACTCGTCCGCCGATCCCGTCGCCCTATTGCAGCGCGAATGCGGACTCGATAGAAGCGGCGCCGAGCAGGCGGTCTTATACGTTCGCGCTGGCGCGAGGGCCTTAGGCGCGATGCCCAGTCACGACGTGGTAGTCGCCGAGCGATTTTTCGACGAAGGCGGCGGCATGCAATTGGTGATCCATGCCCCGTTCGGCTCCAGGATCAATCGCGCGTGGGGCTTAGCCCTGCGCAAGCGTTTCTGCCGCACCTTCAACTTTGAGCTCCAAGCGGCCGCGACCGACAACGGACTTCTATTGTCGCTGAGCGATCAACACTCCTTCCCGCTCGAGTCTGTGTTCAGTTTTCTGCGCCCCCATTCCCTGGAACACACCCTGACGCAGGCTCTGCTCGATTCGCCGATGTTCGGAGCGCGCTGGAAATGGAACGCGTCGCGGGCCCTCGCCGTCCCCAGATTCCAGGGTGGAAGGAAGGTTCCCCCGCCCCTCCAGCGCATGCGGTCGGACGATTTGCTGGCCGCCGTCTTTCCCGATCAGGCCGCCTGCGCCGAAAATCTAACCGGAGAAATTCGCATTCCGGATCATCCCCTGGTGAACGAAACCATCGCAAATTGCTTGCATGAGGCGATGGATCTCAACGGCCTGATGCGCCTTCTGGAGCGCATGGAAGACGGCTCGCTACGCATGGTCGCGGCCGATACGCCGGAGCCTTCTCCCTTCAGCCACGAAATCCTGAACGCGAATCCCTACGCCTATCTCGACGACGCGCCGCTAGAGGAACGCCGCGCGCGCGCCGTCCAGCTTCGCCGCACTCTATCCATCGAAGACGCCGGCGGGATCGGCGCACTGGACCCCGCCGCCATCGCCCAAGTGGCCGAAGAATCGTGGCCCGTGGTTCGCGATGCGGATGAGTTGCATGACGCCCTGCTGACCCTGATCGTCCTGCCGCCGGTCCCCGAGTGGCAGCCGTGGTTTGACGAGCTCAGAAACTCCGGCCGCGCCGCCGTGACAGGCGCCTGGTGGGTGGCAACCGAGCGTTCCGCTCGCATCGGCGACGTCACCGCGATTCTTCGCGGATGGGCGGATTCCATCGGCCCCGCCACCGCCGCCGATCTCGCCGAGCGCCTGCACTTGGCCTTAAGCGATGTCGAGATCGCCCTAGGCCAGCTTGAATCCGAAGGCCAAATCCTCCGCGGGCAGTTTTCGTCGCCCGAAACGCAATTCTGCCATCGCCGCATTCTCGCCCGGATTCATCGCCTGACCCTGGGCCGTTTGCGCCGCGAAATCGAACCCGTCACCACCGCCGGCTTCATGCGATTCCTGTGCCGCTGGCAGCACCTGTCCCCCGGCACCCAACTCCACGGCGTCGACGGCTTGTTCCAGGTTCTTCGCCAGTTGCAGGGTTCGAAATCTCGGCCGCCGCCTGGGAATCGGTAGTCCTGCCCCGCCGCCTCGCGAATTACGATCCCGAATGGCTGGACCGCCTGTGCCTTTCGGGCGAGGCGATGTGGGGCCGGTTATCGCCGCATCCCGCACTCGAAAATGACGGCGGCCGCCGCGTACGTCCCACCCGAGTCGCCCCGCTGGCGATTTTTCTCGCGAAGACGCCGCTCGATTGTTGCCGCCGTCGCTCCCAACCGCCTCCCTGTCGCCCGCCGCGCAGGACGTCTTTGCCGCCCTCGATCGCCGCGGAGCCTCCTTCTTCACCGACCTGGTTCGTTCCACCGCCCGCCCCGCCGATGAAGTGGAAGACGCGGTCTGGGAATTGGTCGCCCTCGGCCGCGTGACCGCCGACGGATTCGAGAATCTCCGCGCCTTAATCCATCCCAAACGCCGCCGTCTGTCGCGCCCCGTCACACCGCCGGCCGCTGGGCCATGCTCGAACGCGGCACAGCGGGTCAAGTGGACACGGACTCTTTCGCGAAGCAGCTCCTAGACCGCTGGGGAGTCGTCTTTCGCGACATCCTGGCTCGCGGAACCCTGGCCCCTCCCTGGCGCGATTTACTGATCTCCTACGCCGCATGGAAGCCCGCGGCGAAATTCGCGGCGGCCGATTTGTCTCAGGCTTCGTCGGCGAACAATTCGCCCGCCCTGAAGCCGTCGACTTGTTACGCCACATCCGCCGCTCCCGGCGGCGCCGAGGAAGAAATCGAGATTGGCCTCGCCGATCCCCTGAATCTCACCGGAATCGTACTGCCCGGCCCCCGCACCAGCGCCCTCGCCCAAGGCTCCCTACGACTATTGGACGGCGTCCCGCAAATCGCGGCCTAAGAACCGATCCCGCCACTTAGGAATCGGCGGCCACCCGCGGCTCAGATAATCGCTCAGGATGAACGTCAGCAGGATCGCCATCCAGAAGAATCCAGCCCCCCGAACAGCTTGGTCATCGAGCTCGACCGCCGCACGTCCATGAAAAACCACACCACCAGCGAGCCTTTGATCACCGCAATCGTCATCGCCGCGATGAAGTTATACTCGCCCAATTCCAGCTTCGACACCCCGACCGTGGTGATGGTCAGCGCAATCAGCGCGGCGAAGACGTAGGCGAAAGTCTTGACGGGAACAACTTTATGGGTCATGACGTATGTCCGATTAAATACAGCAATGGGAACAGGAATATCCACACAATATCGACGAAATGCCAGTATAATCCGATCATCTCGACCGGCGTATACCATTCCGAACTAAACCGGTCTCGCGACGCCATCACGATCAGCGTAGTCAACGGACCCGCCCCCAAATCATGTGAATCGCGTGCATTCCAGTCATCGCGAAGTACAGGAAAAACAGGATCTGAGCCTGATGCGCATACTGCGGCTCCGCATAGTGAAAACTAGGACCGGGAACATGGTTAATGCACACCACTTTTAGTGATACTCCAC
>CAVPKR010000172.1:0-14954 GCA_963705675.1 Terriglobia bacterium | reverse complement strand
ACCCATGCGGTTGAGCTCGCAACATGCATGAAGCGGTTCTCGAAGATGTTTTCGGTGACGGTGGTGGTGCCTTCGGCCTGGGTGACGAGGGCCATGAACTGGGCCTGCATGTCGGTGGGGAAGCCGGGGTACTCTTCGGTGGAGATGTCGGCGGCCTTGAGCGTGCCGCCGGATGCGGACGCGGACGTTGTCGGTGCCGACCTCGAGCTTGACGCCGCACTCTTCGAGCTTGCGCGATGACGGCGCCGAGGTGCGCGGGGTTGCAGCAGTCGACGTTGAGGTCGCCGCCGGTGATGGCGCCGGCGATGAGGAAGGTGCCGGCCTCGATGCGGTCGGGATTGATGCGGTGGCGCGCGCCGTGGAGTTTGGCGACGCCCTGGACGCGGATGGTGGAGCGTGCCGGCGCCTTCGATCTTCGCGCCCATGGCGTTGAGCAGAGCGGCGAGGTCGGTGACCTCGGGCTCGCGGGCGCAGTTTTCGAAGATGGTCTCGCCGTCGGCGAGGGCGGCGGCCATGAGGAGGTCTTCGGTGCCGGTGACGGTGATCTTGTCGAAGACGATGTGCGCGCCCTTGAGGCGGTCGGCTGCGGGCTTCGAGGTAGCCGTGGTCCTGGGTGATGGTGGCGCCCATGGCTTCGAGGCCCTTGATGTGGAGATCGATGGGGCGGCCGCCGATGGCGCAGCCGCCGGGCATGGCGACGCGGGCGATGCCGGTGCGGGCGATGAGCGGGCCGAGGACGAGCGAGCTGGCGCGCATGGTCTTGACGATCTCGTATTTGGCGACGGGGTCGGAGAGCATGGCGCACTTGATGCGGGTGCGGTGCTGGGCGCGGCCGTAGCCGAGCTCGACCTCGGCGCCCATGGAGACGAGGAGCTTGCGCTCGGTCTCGATGTCGCGGACCTGGGGGATGTTTTCGAGGATGACCTCGTCTTCGGTGAGGATGGCGGCGGCCATGCAGGGGAGCGCGGAGTTCTTGGCGCCGGAGACTTTGATGGTGCCGAGCAGCGGGTTGCCGCCGCGGACGACGAACTTGTCCATCCGGATAGTTTACGGACGCCGCGTGTGGATGCGAGTGGCTGGGTTGGTGCGCGTGTGGTGGAACACGAACGGGGAAAGAAAAGCCCTTGCAGGAGGGAGCAAGGGCTTGACCGCTGATTCGGCTACCGTGGTTAAGGCCGTTGGGGTCTGGGGCTGCGTAGGCGCCTGGTCTGTGCCGTTCGGGCCGTTGGGGCCGAAGCGGCCATGTCATCGTCATCCAGTTCTGAAGTTGCTGGTCGGACGTTGATGTCGAGACGCTTGGCGCGGAACTGCATTGCTGCTTCCTGTCGCCGGTCCTGGAGGTGGATCTGGTAAGGAGCCCGCAAGCCCGCCACCTGGTGAAGCGCCCGGGCAAAGCCGCTCGCCGCCGTCGACTTGCCCGCCAGCGGGTGACCGCGAGGCCGAGCACATTCTGCTCGGGAACCACTGGCGCGGCTGAACTGAGGCGTGAAGTCGAGGCAGCGAACGTCATCAAAACCCGGCGTGGCATCTCTCGCGTTCGGAGAATTCCGGCAGGTCGCTCAAGCGTTCGCCACGGCCCAGGACGACGAGCCGTCCCCAGCCTATCGGCGATCAATGCTTTCAGGATGTCGTGCCGATAAGCGAACTGCTTGAGGATCGTCTTGTCGACTATCAGCAAGGCATCATCCGGATTCTGGCTGAACGACAAGATGAGCAAATCCCGCGGGAACATCGTGCGAGCGACCCCGATCCACAAGGTTCTAGGGACTGACGCCTTACGGTATTTCCTGCTGCGCGAAGTCGTGTTCGGGCAGGACGGGAGCTTCAGTTACGACGCTTTAGTGGGCCGCTACAATTCGGATCTCGCCAATGGCCTGGGAAACCTTGCCAGCCGCACCTTGACGATGATTCACCAGTATCGGAAAGGCGCGGTCCCTCAGTCGGATGGCGATTCGCATATCGCCGCCGCCGCCAGCGATTGTACGTCCAGCGCGCTCGAAGCCTTCGACCAGCTTGAATTTTCGAAAGCCCTCGAATCGATCTGGGGATTGATCGCCATTGCCGACAAGTACATCGTGGAGCGCGCCCCTTGGAAGCTTGCGAAGAGCCCGGAAGCCGAAGATCAGAAGCTACTCGATCAGACTCTTTACAGCGCCGCCGAAACCTTGCGCATCGTCACGGCTCTGCTCTACCCCGTGATTCCGGAGTCGGCCGAGAAGATCTGGTCGCAGCTCGGTTTCATCGAGCCCATGTCCGGCGTGCGCACCAAGGATCTGCATTGGGGCCACCTGCAGCATGGGCAGTTGCTGGGAACGGTCAGCGGGGTTTTCCCGCGCGCCGATGCCAAACAATCGATTGAGAAAATGCGCGAGCTGGAAGTCGAGGAATACGCTCGCCAGCAGGTCGTGCTCGGCAAAACCCCCGCGGCGCCGCCGGATCCCAAAATTTCGATTGACGACTTTCTGAAAGTCGACATGCGCGTCGGCGTGGTAATGGAAGCTGCTGCCGTCAAAGGATCCGACAAGCTGCTGCATCTTCAAGTCGACATCGGCGAGCCGAAGCTGCGCAGCATCGTCGCCGGAATTGCGGGCGCCTATAAACCCGAAGCCATGGTCGGCCGCAAGATCGCGATTGTCGCGAATCTTCAGCCGCGCAAACTGAAAGGCCTGGAATCGCAAGGGATGATCATCGCCGCGTCGCTCGACGGCGGCAACCCGGCGCTGGTCAGCTTTCTCGAAGAGGCGCCCATCGGTGCACGGTTGAAGTAAGTGACCTTCGTCGATTCACACTGCCATCTGGATAGCGAACAGTTCGACGCCGACCGCGAAGCCGTCATCGAACGCGCGTTCGCCGCGGGCGTGACCGAGATGGTCGCGATCGGAACCGGCAACGGACCGCCGGACCTGGAAGCCGGGGTTCGCCTGGCGGATCGCTATCCGGAGTTCTACGCGACCGTGGGGGTGCATCCGCACGATGCTTCGAAGGCGAACGCGGATACGTGGAAGCAGCTCGCCGATCTGATGAGGCATCCGAAAGTGGTCGCGCTGGGCGAGATCGGACTCGACTATCATTACGATTTTTCGCCCCGCGAGATTCAGCACACCACCTTTATCGAGCAAATGCGCATCGCCCGTGAGGCGCGCAAACCGATCGTCATTCATACTCGCGAGGCTTGGACCGACACCGTTGCTCTACTCCGCGAGCATTGGGCCCCCAGCGGCATCGGAGGCATCATGCACTGCTTTTCCGGTGGACCCGTCGAAGCCGCGCAGGCGCTCGACCTGGGATTTCACTTGAGCTTCGGCGGTATCGTCACCTTTCCGAAAGCAGTCGAAATCCAGGACGCCGCCCGCACCACGCCCGCCGGCCGGATTCTGATCGAAACCGACGCGCCGTATCTCGCACCGGTTCCCCGCCGCGGCAAGCGCAACGAGCCCGCCTACATGGTCGATACGGCCCGCAAACTCGCCGATCTGCGCGGCGAATCCATCGAATCTATCGCTCGCCTTACCAGCGACAATTTTCGACGGCTGTGTTTGGGATAAACTCTAAGTTCCCATGGCATTCGGCAAGATTGGCCGTTCTCTTACCGCACTTGAAATTTTCGACCTGGTTCGGACGGAGCTGGATCAAGTCGAGCGCGAGATCGGCCTCGAAGCCGTGTCTTCAGTCGACGCCGTCACCTACATCGGCCAATATCTGCAATCCGGCGGGGGCAAGCGGCTGCGGCCGATTCTTGTCTTGCTGTGCGGCAAGCTGTTTCGGGAATCCCAGCCGATGCTGATCCGCATGGCCGCCGTCGTCGAGATGATTCATACCGCTACGCTGGTTCATGACGATGTGATCGACATGGCCAAGACGCGCCGCGGACGCCCGTCGATCAACGTCGTATGGGGAAATCATACGTCGGTGCTGGCAGGGGATTGGCTCTACATGCAGGCGTTCCAAGTAGCACTGCGCGAGCGAAGCTTCCCCGTCCTGGACCTGCTGATCGAGCTGACTCAACGGATGGTCGAAGGCGAGTTGCTGCAACTGGAGCGAATCGGCAAGATCGCCGTTACCGAAGCCGACTACATGGAGCTGATCGACCGCAAAACCGCGAGCCTGTTTTCAGCCTGCGCCCGCCTGGGAGCAATCAGCGGCAGTGCGGACGACGCGGAGGAACAGCGGCTGGGCGAGTATGCCTGGAACCTCGGCATCGCGTTCCAATTGATCGATGATGTGCTGGATTTTACATCGCGCGAGAAAATTCTAGGCAAGCCGGTCGGCAACGATCTGCGCGAAGGCAAAGTGACCCTGCCGTTGATTTACGCACTCGAATCGGCGGAGCCCGAAGAGCGGCGACTGGTGGAAACCGTTCTCGCCGATGGAAATTACGATCAAGTGCCATTCGGAAAGATTCTGCACATCCTGCATCGCCATGGCGCGATCGAGCGTGCACAAGAACGCGCCCAATCCTTCACGGAGAAAGCCCGCGAAATCATCAATGGCTTCCCCGACTCACCCTATCAGCGAGCCCTGCGAGCCGTCACCGACCTGGTCACCGATCGCGATCATTAATCGCTTTTAGGTCGGCGCCCCGAGGCAGCGTGCCAAACGCACGTCCCCAATCGCCCTCCAGGCGCGAGGCGCAGAACGCATCCGAAATCGCGGGTGGGCTGAACCGGATCAATAGCGATGCTTGTAGCGCCAGGGCTAGCCGCTCGGCGATTCGCCGGGCATTCTCTTCACGAAGGTCCGCTCCCAGGCCCTCAATGAATCTTTCGACGCGAGGATCCGAAGCTAAACGGCACTCGGCGATCACTCTATCCAGCGCCTCCGGCTCCTTGCCGATCGCGCGCAGAACGTCGAGCGCAATCACATTGCCCGAGCCTTCCCAAATCGAGTTGAGCGGAGCTTCGCGATACAAGCGCGGCATTTGCGAGTCCTCGACGAACCCGTTCCCGCCCAGGCATTCGAGCGCCTCGGCAGCATGCGCCGCCGCTCGCTTCGAAACCCAATATTTGCCCGCCGCCACGGTCAGCCGCGCGAACGCGCGATCTCCCTCGTCGAAGGCGCGCGCAATACGCATCAGCAGCAGAGTGGCAGCTTCCGACTCCAGGGCGAGATCCGCCAGTACATTCTGCATCAACGGCTGATCGATCAAGGTTTTCCCAAACGCGGTTCGATGCCGGGCATGGTGCAGGGCGTGATCCAGGGCCTGGCGCATCAACGCAGCCGATCCCATCACGCAATCGAGGCGCGTGTGCTGGACCATATCGATAATGGTCGCGACGCCGCGCCCTTCCTCTCCGATCCGCTTCGCCCACGTACCGTGAAATTCCACTTCGCTGGACGCATTGGACCGGTTCCCGAGTTTCTGCTTCAGCCGCTGTAGATGAAACGCGTTGGCCTTCCCGTCGCCGGTCCATCGAGGCATAAAGAAACAGGAAAGCCCTCCAGGCGCTTGGGCCAGCACCAAAAAGGCATCCGACATCGGCGCCGAGCAGAACCACTTATGCCCATGGATCAGATACTCCTCGTCTGAAACTCGCTCCGCCCGAGTCGTGTTGGCGCGCACGTCGGACCCGCCCTGCTTCTCCGTCATCGCCATGCCGATCAGGACGCCGGTCTTTTCAGACGCGGGCCGAAACGACGGATCATAGCGATTCGAATAAATCCTCGGCTCCCATTCCGCCGCGAGGGCAGGATCGCGGCGCAGCACCGGCACCGCTGAGTAGGTCATCGAGATGGGACATACATGTCCCGCTTCATTCTGCGACGCGAGCATTGCCATCGCGGCTCGCGCGACATGCGCTCCTGCTCGCGGATTCGCCCAAGGCAGATTGTGCATCCCACATTCGACCGACAACTGCATCAAATGGTGCCAGGCGGGATGAAACTCCACTTCATCGCGCCGATTCCCATAGCGATCGTGCGTGTGAAGCACCGGAGGATGCTGGTTGGCAAGCGTCCCCCATTCGATCGCCTCCGCGCTTCCCAGCTTGCGTCCCAACTGATCGAGCAAGCCGCAAGCCCAGCCGGCGCACTCCCGCATTATCGATTCTCGTAACGCTCGATTGCTCAAAAACAAGTTGTAGTCGATCAGCGGCGGCGGTTGATTCAGGACTTCGTGATTCATTAATGTTGTATCTTACATCTCATGAAGTTGGCTTTGTTCCTGCTGGCTGCACCGGTGTTTGCGCAAATGAACTACGAACACATGGCCGATCGAATCGTGAAGTCGCTGGCCCTCGAAAAAGGGGAGCGAGTCATCATCCGTTATGACCCGGCTTATTTTCACCAGATCACCGCGCCGTTGAAATCCCGCATCGCCGCCGCGGGAGCCGTCGTGTCCGCGGAAATCGAGTATATGAAGCCACCGGCTACCGATGGCAGCCGGCTCGAGACCGCCCTGAAGTCCGCCGACGTGTACCTCTGGATGCCCCTGCGCGAGGATATTCTCTACGTTTCCCCCGCCGAGCAGCTTGCGCTGACGCACTGGCTGGCCGAAGGCGGTAAGCATCGCGAAATTCATTTCCATTGGAGCGGAGGCAGCGTGCTGGCAGATGGGCTCGCCACCACACACCCGCGCGCCTTCGATCGGCTTTATGAGGATGCGCTCGATATCGATTACACCGCGCTCGCCGCGAAACAGGACCGCCTGATCGTTGCGCTTCGCCGCGGAACCTTGCGCATCGTCACACCTGCGGGAACCGATCTTCAGCTTCGCGTAGGCGATCGTCCCATGAACCGGCAGGACGGCGACGCGTCTCCGAATCGCGTAAAGCAAGCCAGAATGAAGGTGGATCGGGAGATCGAACTGCCGGCTGGTGTCGTTCGAGTCGCGCCCGAAGAGACCTCGGTCGCCGGTACGCTGGTGATCCCCGAAGCGCGTTTCGGGGATGTCGTGGCGCGAAACATCCGCTTCACCATTGCCGGTGGCGAAGTTCGCAGCTTCACGGCGTCCGAACATCGCGAGGCTGTGGATGCAGCGCTGAAGACGGGCGGACCGGCCGCCTTTCGATTCCGCGAAATCGCTATCGGCGTGAACCCCAAGCTCGCCCTTCCTGCGGGTTCAAAGGTGCTTCCTTACTACGGCTATGGCGACGGCGTGGTGCGGATGAGCTTGGGCGATAACGAAGAGCTTTCGGGCAACGTTCATGGCAACTGGCATCGCTGGTTCTTCTTTCCCGACGCGACCCTCACTTACGAGCGCGACGCCATCGTGAATAACGGGAAACTGGTCCTGAAATAATCAGCGATTGAACGGCCGCTCGTTGATCCAGTTGAAGCCGCGGTTCAGCAGCAGGAATTTCGACCGGTCCACTTCGCGTAGCGTGATCGAAACCGCGTCGCCTCGAAGTGTCAGATGCAGTGGATCCGGCCGGGTCGACTTCAGGACCGTCGTGCCGCCGCCGAACCGCAACGTGACATCCTGCGCGTTGTAAGTGGTGGTGTAAATTCGCTGGGAATCGTCCATCATGCGGACTGTCAGAGTCTGCGGACGATCGATAGTCACGTACTTCCAGCGATCGGAAGCGGCCCCTTCAGGCTCGATCTTCTCCACTTGCCAGATTCCGTACAGCGGCGAGCGTGGCGGGTTAATGTAAGAAGCGCGATAACCCTGGATCCCGCCCTTGATGTGGCCGAACAGAGTAAAACCGATCAACAGCGTTTTCGCGCCGATGGAAAACACTCTCGACCAGCGTGTGCGAAACAGAATATCGTCGATTCTCGAGGGCCGTGCGGGCTGATTCAACAGGAAGAAGCTCACTAGCCGGGCTCAGGTCCGGCGCCGTTAAAAACACCGCCATCAGCAGCAAATGCGTTGAATACAGCTTCACCGGAACGTCGTAGCAATAATTCAGCATCACGACGTTGAGCATCACCGCCGCGGAAACCAGTGCGCCCAGCAAGGTAGTGCGCCGGAACAGCAGCAGCGCGCCTCCCAGTACCTCCGACGCACCCGCGAAAATCGTGTATGCCATGGAAGCTCCCATGAACGTCCACAGCACGCCCATCGGAGAGAAATCGTGGAACGGCTCCATCAGCCGGTTCAGGCCGGGCGGCTGGAACTGCAATGGAAACACTTTCGCAAACCCATAGGAAAACAGAGTGAACGCGAGGGCATAACGCACCAGAACCCGCAGCCACGCATGCAGCCGCCGGTATTCCGTTCGCTTCCGGTCCAGGATCGACCATACCGCCGTCGCGATCGCCGCCACTACCGCCATGCATAGGACGTGAATATAATCGAGTGTCGTATCGCCGCTTCCGTTGACCTGCGGATAGACGGCGACCGCTCCCGTCAGATGAAAGACATGGGCCGCAACCCATTCGACGAGCTTGCGCCACATCCTTGTATAGGGCCGCGTGACAAACGGAATCATGCCGATCAGACTGGACCGTCCCCCTGACGGCAGTGCGTAGAGAATCCAATAGGAACAGACAAACCTGAAGAGGACGCGTTGCGGCAGGCTCCAATCGGATCGCGTGAAATAAAGTTCGGTTGTTAGACCACGTGTTAGACGGGATGTTAGAACCGGCGACGGCTGCGCGACGCTCGCCATCGCTACTTGACCTCCGCCGTCATCAGCGAATCCCACCGCGCGGCGGCCTTTTCCTTGATTCTCGAGACGTCGCGGTCCAGCAGGAGATGCTTGTCGACCAGCGGCTTCGCGGCAGCTTCCACTTGATTCAAATAGTCCTCGCGGCTGCGATAACGCTCCTCAATCGATGGCCGCGGATCGCCGCTGGCCTCGCGTTCGGCCTTCGATTTCGCGAAAGGTATGTAGGAACCCACCATGTTGTAAATCACGTCCGGCGATCCGATTTTCGGGTCGCGCAAGTTCCAGCCGGTATAAGTCGCCAGCGGGACCATTTGTTCCGGCAGGCGCAGGCCGCTGGTTTCGTTGCCGTCGCGATTGGTTTGCGGAATCAGAATCGTGAACGGTTTGCCCACCTTCGGCGGCTCGAACGCGACGATTCCCTTGGTGCGAAAATCCGGGCCGAAATCCAGATGCCAGGCATAATAGGGATCTTTGGGCAGATTCACGCCCGGGATTCTCGGAAACGCCAGAGCGCTCGGCGCCACCAGTTCGTCCTTGTTAATATGCGGGATCTGCGAATCCGGCGGCGGAGTCCCGTCCGTCACCCAGGAATTCAAGTCGACCAGCAGCGCTCGCATCGCAAACCGGTAATCGGTCGGATTCGCACGATTCTGGGTGACCGTCTTGGTAGGCGCGGCGTTGGCGCCATGCTGCGCACCGGCGATGAAGAAGATACGAGTCTCAGCCGACGGCGCAACATCCTTCCTTCCATCCGGGCTGATGTGGATCAACGATGCCGCCCTGCCCCAGTATTCGTAAGCTCCATTACTGTAGAAAATCTTGGGAACCACTCCATCTTTTTTCGCGCGAGCCAGCAGAGCGTCAGTGAAACCCTCGTCGGTCTCCGATTCATCCGTAAACGGAAAAATATCGGACGGATAGAACAGATCGAACAGCGGATGCCCGTCGCGGGAAGGCTGCGCGAAGCGATGATCGAAGCTTCCCCGCCCCGCGCCCGCCACGTGCGCCCACACCCCGTCGAACACGCGATGCCCTTGTTCATCCATATTGAAGCCGTAATAAAGATAGGTGCGCAGGAAGCGTCCGCTCTGCGAAACGCCGAACCCGATGGCGCGCTTCACCTCGCCCTGCTGCTTCATATAGGAGATGTAATCTCGAATCGCCGCGGGGCCCAAGCCAACCACCGCGGGATCTTTGCCCGTGTACACCACTTCGTAAATCCGTCCCGGCTCGAAACCGGCTGCATACTCGACTCCGCTTGCATCGGCATTGAATTTCCACTGATCGCGTGAAATTGTTGTGCGAGCCGAGTTCACACGGTCGCGCACCGTTAGGGTCGCCGTGGCCTGATCCGCCACCGCGTAAGGCACCTGCGCCCGATCGCCGAGCGACGCGGCTGTCTGCTTCTTATCCACCGTGATCTCGGAGCGAACCGGGCCTGTCAGTCCTTTAATCACCGGCGCATAAAGTTTTAGCAATTCCGCGCGATTGGGAATATCGAATTCCCACCCCACCCACACCAGCGTGTAACCGGATTCAAACAACAACGGATCGCCGAAATCCGCCGCCGTGCGCAGCTCGCGGCCCGGCGCCAGATCGAACATGTTCAGCATGCCTTTGCCGCCGCGATTCGAAACCTCGAACAGAACCGTGCCGTTGCTCTTGGCCGGATTGGCAGGCTTCAAAACGTAGAGGTCGGCTGAAAACTCCACCAGTCCCTTGGCATTCCTAGGCGCTAGATCGATATCTGTGATGATCCGGTTGGCGGGCAGCTTGGGATCGACTGCAAAGTAGATCTTCCCTTTGATCTGTTGATAATTCACGACCGGAACGTCGGATCGATCTGTAATCTCAACCCGTGTCACGGCGGCCTGGGCAAGCCCCAGGGCGAAAAAGACGGCGGCAAGGCAACGCGGCATAGGGATATTCTACTCTGCTCGATGTTATCCTGAGCCTGTAGGTCCCATGGCATTCAGCACCCGGTCTTATGCTCGTCCTTATATTGGATTGCCCGGGCTGCCGCGCGGGATCAAGTGGCTGCTGATCGTCAACACCGCCGTCTTCCTGCTGCAATGGCTGGCTCAGGGAACTTCCTTCGCTCGCGTCTTCAGTCCGTTCGCCCTGTATCCGGTCCAGGTTGTCACGCGATTCTACATATGGCAGCTGGTCACCTACATGTTCCTGCATGGCGGGATCTGGCACATTCTGTTCAACATGCTCGCCCTGTGGATGTTCGGCAGTGAGATTGAGCAGACCTGGGGCACGCGCCGCTTCATGCGAATGTATTTTTTCTGCGGCGCCGGCGCTGGTATTTGCGTGGTCATCCTGGATTACATTTTCGGCGACCCGGCCAGCGGCACCATCGGAGCTTCCGGCGCGATCTATGGAATCCTGCTGATCTCGGCCGTCCTGTGGCCGGACCGCGTCATCCTCTTCAGCTTTCTATTCCCCATCAAGATGAAGTATTTCGTCATGATCATCGGGGCGATAGCGTTCCTGAACTCGCGCACCGTGAACAGTGGGGTCAGTGAAGTGGCGCACCTGGGTGGAATGGCGTTCGGCTATCTCTTCCTAAAACTCCCTAAAACCCGCGGCTTCGACCCGTTCGGCTCGCTCAACGATTCTTATAAGGCGTGGAAGCTGGCGCGGGCCAAGAAGAAGTTCCAGGTGTATCTAAAAAAACAGCGGTCCGACCGTGGACCCTTCGTGAACTAAGCTTGAAAATTGGCTTAAACCTGGCACGCCCAAGCCGCGTCTATCTATGTGTTAAGGTGTGTCCAGGAAAGGTATGTCTATGAAAGTCCTGCGGATTCTTGCCATTTCTTCCATCCTTGCAATGGCCGCGGCTCTGTTCGCGTACGCTCAAGGACCGGTCACGCAGAGCAGCGACACGGTCGCCAAGAAAAAGAAGACGGCGGACGATTCCGGCACCCCGGCTCCCGAGCCCGACAAGGAAAAAATCCCTTCCAAGTTCAATAAGAAAGATGTTCCCCATGGTGTCCCGACGTTCAGCACCGACGCGCTCACCATCAGCGTGGATGTCGCCGTGCTCGACAATCACGACCATTTCATTCCCAAGATCCCTAAAGCCGCCTTCCGCATTCTCGAAGACAACGCGCCACAACAGGTGAAAGAGTATTCGGTTGGCGAAGCGCCGATGACCATAACAATGGTGATCGAATTCTCGAACAAGTTTGAAAAATTTTACTCGCAGGCCTGGTTCCAGGTGCTACAAGCGTCATACGGATTTCTCCAGACTCTCAAACCCGATGACTATGTCGCGGTAGTGGCCTATGATATCCGCCCCGAGATTCTGTCGGATTTTTCCACCAATCGCCAGGACGCCTATGAAGCGATGTCGCGACTGCGGGTCGCCGCGTGGTCCGAGGCGAACCTGTTTGACGCCTTGGTCGACACCGCGCAGCGGATGCAGGATATCGAGGGCCGCAAGGCGATTCTGCTGCTGTCTTCTGGAATCGATACGTTCAGCAAGCTGACGTATGACAAGACCCGCCGCGCCATTCAGGAGGCCGGCGTGCCGATATACGGCATCAGCCTGATGCAGGCGCAGCGCGCGATCATGGACGCCTACATGGGCCCCATCCAGCGTCTGGATTTCCTGCAAGCCGACAATCAGATGCGCACCTTCGCGAATGAAAGCGGCGGCATGGCTTTCTTTCCGCGCTTTTACGGCGAACTGCCCGGCGTCTACCAAACCATTGAGCAGGCTATGCGCAATCAGTACGTACTGACTTACGTCCCATCCAATCAGGAGCACGACGGCAAATATCGCAAGATCAAAGTCGAAGTGATCAATCCCGCGACGAATGAGCCGCTTCGCATGGTCGACGAGAAGGGCAAGCCGATCAAGTACAAAATCATCGCCAAGAACGGCTACACGGCGCCCCGCGTCATCGAGTAGCGAGCGCGAACAAAAGTCAAGCACTCAATCTCGCCGCTTTTGATGTCCTTAGAAATTTGTTGACACGCTTGTTACCCGTCTGTTATTTTCACCATGTTCTCCAGACATGCCTGCTCGAAATTCTCCGACCTCACCCACGCCACCGCGCATCCTTTTGGTGGATGACAACTCGAACGGATTAAGCGCGCGCCGCTCCGTACTGGAGGAGCTGGGCTATCGCATTTCCACCGCATCGAATGGCGTGGAGGCTCTGGAGCAGTTCGGCCGCCATAAGTTCGACCTGGTTGTTACCGATTACAAAATGCCGCGGATGGACGGCATGGAGCTGATTGTCCGCCTTCGCAAGCTGGCGGCCGACGTCCCCGTGATCCTGATATCCGGTTTCGTCGACGCTCTGGGCCTGAGTGAAGGCAGCACCGGCGCCGACGTCGTTATTCAGAAGAGCGCCAACGAAGTTTCGCACCTGGTCCGCTCGGTGGCACGGATGCTGCGCAGAAAAAAGCAGGCAGGCTCAGAAGGCAAGCCGTTAAAATCCAAACGTAAAAGCGTGTAAGTTTTTATCCAGCGAGCCCGCCGGGACGTAGCCATCCGAGCGATACGCCGGTCATCAGCAGCCCCAGACAAACGATCACCGCAGCGGACAGTACCGGAATCAACCGGAACGCCGGGTGTTGACTCGTCTTCGCGGGATCGGGCAGCCAGTTCTTCGCATAGATCACCAGCATCCCAATCGCCATCAGGACTCCGGCCAGCCCCAGGCTGAACGCGACCAGCAACGCCAACCCCAGACCGATCCTTCCCACGGAAATCGCAAATAACAGCAGCACCATCGCCGAGGGACATGGCACCAGTCCGCCACTGGCTCCGAGCGCGATCAGGCTACCCAGCGTGATCTCGCCCTGCGGCACGTGGCTGTGCGTGTGGCCATCGTGTGAATGCACATGTTCATGATCGTGAGGGTGACCATGATCGTGAGGATGATCGTGGGAGTGCGCCGCGTGCACATGATCGTGGGTGTGAGGATGTGCGTGCGCATGATGATGATCGTGAGTGTGAGGATGTTCATGATGATGCTGCGCGTCCGCCTCCCGCAGCCGCTTCAGCCGCTTGAAGAACAGCGATGCCCCCACCGCGACAATCGAGAGCCCCGAAATCGCCTCCAGCCATCGGATCATGGTTTCCGGCACAAAGTACTTCGACAGGAAGAACGTCGCCAACCCGATCGCGAACACGCTAATCGTATGGGTGAACGTCACCATCGCCCCCAGGAACGCCGCATGCTTCATATTTCCACGCGATCCCACCAGATATGCCGCGACGATGGTCTTCCCATGCCCCGGTGACATCGCGTGCATGGCGCCCAGTCCAAAGGCCACCAGCATGCAGATCAGGATCATCCCGACGCCGAGCTCCCGTTGCGCCAGAACGCGCGACAGGAAGTCTCCCTTAACCACGGTCCCTTGCGCCTGCTGAGCCGCTGCGGGAGCCGGAGTCGCGTCCTGGGTGGCCACAAGGCCCGGCTGCGCCACTGGCACGATCTTTTTCGGAACCGCACTGGTGATCACCGGCTGGGCGATCTTCCACTCCACCCTGCCTCGCAAATCCTGGGGCGGCGCAGCCTTCGGATCCGCCGGGTACTCTGTCAGCGCTTTGCTGCGATCGACGTTGTCCTGGCTCGCCGAAACGATCGCCGCGCCGCCCCCTGCGTCGATGACGATTTCTTTCCACCCCGCGCGCTCCGGAAAATTGCGATCCTCAAATTCCAGGTCCCCCTTCACCCGATCGAGCCGCAACGATGTCTCGACGCGCGCCACCGACAATCCCCCTGCCCCATCAGTAATTCTGATAGCAGCATGAGTCAGAACCGGCTTTACGAGTCTTTCCGCCGGACCGGAACTCGACTCCGTTCATCCATTCCTGAGCCTGCTCTGCCGCCTTCCCGTCCAACTCGGCCTGCGGGCTCTTGGCGTCCAGCTTCCATTCCTTCAGCAACTGATAGGTGGGGACCTCGGCCAGATCCAGCACATACGTCACGTCCACGCCCTTACCCGACACCTGTAAACGCGTGAAGTGACTGACGCTGAAATTGCCCATGGGATGCGCGGCGGCCAAGGCCGCAAGGAATAGAGGAAGGAATAGGCGGTTCATGAGGCTTCTTACATGGTACGTCCGCCCAACCTCTTTGGATTTAAGGGAGCCTAATTCTGGTTAGGGGTCTTGGCGGACGGCTTCGCCGTATCCGGCGTTTTCCGGATCTGTTCGAAATACTGCTCCACCAGCTGCTGATACATTAGCGGTACTTCGTCGCGATGGATCTCGCTGCCTGCCTCGGCGTGCGCGGCCTGTTTCTGCGCCCAGGGAGTCTTCAACTGCTGCTTGCTGGACCCGACTTCGACCATAACCTCGCCGGTGACGTTCTGCGCCCGCTTGCCCAGAATCTCGCTGATTTTTCCCATGGCGGCAAGCTGCTCGGCTTCCGC
>CAVPKR010000171.1:0-5080 GCA_963705675.1 Terriglobia bacterium | reverse complement strand
ATACCGAACGCAGCGGCAGCCGCGCTGGATGTTTACTGCCGCGCCATATTCCACGTTCCCGTAGCGTTTTCACAGGCAAACGTCCCGCTCCCTGAGGCGCTTGCTCCGGTCACGATGATCGTCCCCATAAAATTGCACGACGTTGCCCCGGCCACCACCGTTCCAAATGCTATATATCCATCTCGTAGAGATCGTCCCGGTTCCATTTGCCGGACTTTAGGATCGTCACCGTGCCGTTACTGATCGTCGCCGTCACCGTCCCCGATCGTCCGGTCGCCGTGTACGTCCTTTGGTAAGTTCCGTTGAACGCCGAAACCCCCGCGGTGAAGATCACCGGCGATCCGGTTTCCGCAAACACGGGCGACGCGGTGAATGCTCCCGTCGGATTGAAGCGCAGCGCGATCAGCGAGAAACTCCCGGTTGCGGCATAGAACTCGAGCAGGCCGTTTCGGGACGCCGTCGAGGAAAATTGCTGGGGCACCGTGAACGCGACGTACCCCGTTGGCCGGCAGCGTGATCGGGGAAAGTTGAGCAGCCGCGCCTGAGCCCGGCTGCATCGCAACCGCGACCGATTCGGGCGCCCCCGTCGTGTTGACAATCGCGATCGAGGTCACGAATCCGTTGGTGTCTTCGAACGGCACCAGCATTCGGCTGACGCTTGGCGCGGCCAGCGCCGTCCCGTCCTGATTCTGCCTGCCAGGAACGGTCTCGGTGAAAATCGCGTAGGCCGAAACCGCCGGACCGGTCTGCAACTGCGCCCATCCCTCGCTCAGCGAAGCGGCCGTTCCTGGTGTATGTAGAAACACTGTGCTCGCCGCCGGGACCGGAATGTTCTGGAGCACGCTGGTCTCTAAGAACGCCGGAGTCCAGCTTTGAGTCACGCCGTTTGCGGTGCTTTGAAAAAAACTAAGGCTTACGGTAGTGGCGGTTGCTCCCGTATTGGTCAGCACCAGCTCCGTCTGCCAGCCGTTTCCGTCCGCGATTTGTGGGATCACCAGCGTCTGCGCGCTCGCCGCGGGCGTCAGCACGATGAATACATACATATATAGTCAAGTGGCGTAACCAAAGCTTCTCCAGGTTCTCAAAGATTCCATGCCAGGCCTCGGCGGGACGACACTCCATAGCACGCCGCGATCGCATTCCGGCGAATGATCGACTCCTCACAGATGTTCGCCGATCGGGGGGCAAAAAGCCAGTGTCAAGGGGTGACTGCAACCGTTGCAAATATAGCTAACTGATTGATGATAAAGATGTTCTTCGCCGTGGACGAACGGCGCGCCAAAGCTGCTAGACTTGCTGAGATAGCGCCACTCGGTTTATGCCGCAGCTGTTTTCTTTACCGCCGCCAGTCGAACCGCTCCGGGTCCGTGATGCGCTTGAGGCGCTGATCGCTAGCCCTGCGTTTGGAAAAGCATACTGGACACGCGCGAAGATATGGAGCGCGGATCGATCTACGCGCTGAACGATCTCGAAACCGAAGCTCAACTGTCCGAGATACGTGGTCGCCCCTCGTTACCTCCGAACCTGCGCCAAATCATCCGGCAATTTGGGCGGGAGAATCCAACCTGGGAGAGGCGTGAATCACCGACGAACTGTTCGTCAAGTTCGGAATCCGAGTCTCGCCTAATCATTCAACTGAATCATTGCAACGTCGCTATGCGGAACGAATTCCGGTGGATCGGGGCAGAGTTTCCGATCGGCGCAGTCGCTACGATTCCGATGGTGTTCGTGTTCATCCGGAATGCTGTTCGGCTTCCTCTGGAATCAGCGGTCGACTTCGCCGGAATCCTCGGGAGGCTATCGCCGAATACTAAGCGTCTCGAACCTGGATTACCTTCGCGCCGCACTTTGCGCACCAAGCACCCACAATCGGATGAAGGCGAGCGCCGCACAGCACGCTTTGTAAGCCGGAGGCGCCGAATCCCATGGTGAGCTCTCTTGAAACGACGCTCTCGTCGGAGGTGAGAATCACAACGGGAACCTTGCTGTCGGCTGCCACATCGATGGCGCGGAAGCTCTTGAAGCCGTTCAATTCGGGTAGGCCCAGTTCCAGAAGGACTACTTCAATGCCGGGCCGAGCGAGACGGATCATGGCTTGCAGAAGATTCCGGGTCCATTCGACGCGGAATTGTCCGCCTTTGGTCTCTTCAAGATAAGCTTGAACCACCCAGGCGGTTTGGCTCGTGGTCTTCCGCCCGCAGGACTTCGATGGGCCAGTCAACCGCGGTCTGGGTCTGGGGAGCAGCCTGGAGCTTCATTTGGCTGGGGCAGGGAGAGGCGCAACTTAATTCCATGGCGCTTCATATCGACTGGGGATCGGGGAGTATGAAAGAATTCAGCGTTAGTATTAGATCCGGTCGCGCGCGACCTCGGGGATTCCGGCGGTGAAGATCGGGCCGGGGAGACCGGTATTGTCAAGGATACTTGAGGCACTACGATCCGACGAATCCGACGATCGGGCGGACCGGATCTCTCGATTTTGGTCTATCTTAGGCGCCCACAACTTCGCTGGATTGCAGGTACACCACCTGTATAGGGATGTCCCCAAGGGTGCGGCGCACCATCAGCATCTTCCGGCCAATGTCGATGCTCGCCAACAGGCCGTGTTGGTGAAGCCTGGTGGCTGGCAGCGTTTGCTCACTTATCGGCAGCCGGTCGGTTTCCGCCATTTGCTGCGCTACCTGTTAGCTGGTCATCGGATCTAGGAACAACGCGTCCATTGAGACCCAGCCGATCCTTCCATTGGGGGTCCAAACCGGGGACATGGGTAACACTTCTAACCGAGGACATAGGTAACACTTTATTGGAGTTGACGGTTTTGGGTTCCTCGAACGGCATGCTGGGAAGCAATCCCGTGGAAGGAGAACACAACAATGGACCTCCGTGTCCGATTGATTCAGGATTACAACGAGGGGGAAATTTTTCAGGCGTTGGCCGAGATCTACGGGGTCGCTCGCAGAACGATATACAAGTGGCTGGGTCACCATGATGCCGAAGGAGTCGCCGGGCTGGCCGACCGGAGTCGCGTGCCGCGGCATTGTCCCGGCAGGATGAGCGATGAGATCGTCGCTCACATCATTGCCGCGCGCCAAAGGTGGCGTTGGGGGCCGCGCAAACTGCGCGTGAAACTCGCCGCCGCGCATCCGTCGGTGGTGTGGCCGGCCGAGTCCACCATCGGCGCAGTGTTGAAGCGCGCCGGGCTCACGCATGCCCGCAAGCCGCGGTGCGGACGCCGCCTTATGGGCAGCCATTCGCGGCGGTCGACGGCGCCAACCAGACCTGGTGCGCCGACTTCAAGGGCCATTTCCTGACCGGCGACGGAACGCGCTGCGATCCGCTGACCATCACCGACGCGCACAGCCGTTATCTGTTGCGCTGTCACATCACGCCCAAAGCTGACGGCGCGCACGTGGCCGCGGTGTTCGACGCCTGCTTCCGCGAGCACGGGCTGCCGCGAGTGATCCACACCGACAACGGCACGCCCTTCGCCAGCCGCGCGCCGGGCGGCCTCAGCCGCGTGTCGATGGAGTGGGTCAAACTCGGCATTGTGCCCGAACGTTCGCGTCCGGCCTCGCGCAGGATAACGGCCGGCATGAGCGCATGCATTTGACGTTGAAGCAGGCGACCTTGCGTCCGCCCGAGCGCACCCCGCGCCGTCAACAAGACGCCTTCGACCGGTTTCAGCAGGAGTATAATCACGAGCGGCCGCACGAGTCGCTGGAGGATCTCACGCCAGCCAGTTGCTATCAGCCGTCGCCGCGGCCGATGCCACGCCGTGTGCCGGAGTTGGAGTACGGCGATGACGTCGTGGTGCGTCGGGTATCGCAACAAGGCAGCGTGAAAATGAATGGCGCGCGCACGTTTGTGAGCGAAATTTTCGCGTATGAGTGGCTGGGGCTGCGGGCGCTCGATGAACGCTATTTCGAAGTGCTGTACGGACCGGTGAGGCTAGGATTTCTCGATACGCGGGAGCATACCTTTCAGCGCGCCCTGCACCTGGCGCTGCGGCGCCGGCTGGAGCTGGAGGAAGCCTGAAAGCCCGTGGAAATGCCGGCCGGAGGAAAGCCTGGAAATCCAAAAACAGGATTTCCACCCTTCCCACCGTCCTTGGAAATCGCCGGGCGATTTCCACATTCCCACCGGCTCGACGATTCCCTTAAAATCAATCCGGAACGCAAAACCTTCTCCGAAAAAGTGTTACCTATGTCCTCGGATAAAAGTGTTACCTATGTTCCAGTAGACGGGAGGGACCGCGATTCAACCGCGGTCGAAAGTTCCGCGAGGCTGGGTGCGATTCAATTGGGGTTCCGCGATATTCTGGAGGGCTATGGTGCATATTCCAGTTTTGCGCAAAGGCGTGCCTTACAGGAGTCTCGATGTGGTGCGGACGCCGCACTACCGGATCGCGAGGATTTTGTTGAAATCAGCCAGGCTAATGTCGGGCTGATCCGGAAAGACCTGCTGGATCAGCATGCCAACAAGCAGGCGCTGGCGGGGTATTCGACTAAGGAACTGATCGCGATCAGCGGGGGGGCGGCGGATATTTTTCTGAACGACTCGCTGCCGCTGGGCGATGTGGAGCAGACCCCGGGCGACTACGTTCTGCAGATCGCGTCGACCACGGGGATGCCGCATGTGCTGGCGCGGCGGAACATGAAGAAGATCCACGCGGCGCTGTTCGAGATGGAAAAAGTCCTGACGGGATTGACGCGCGGCGTGCCGTTCGAGGTTCTGGATCGCGGGTTCGGCGACGGCTTGAGTTTCTTCGCGCGCGGGATTCGATGGCGTGGTGCTGCCGTCGAATTCGCCGGGGAATCGCCATTCGCTTTGGACGCCCGCGTTGCATCAGGAAAATCCCGCTGGTGCTGAAGCCGGGGAGCGCGGAGCCGTGGACTCCGTACCGCATCATTCAGGCGCTGATCCGGGCGGGCGCGCCTCCGGCGGCGTTCAGCTATTATCCCGCGGACCACGCGGGCGGCGGCGAAATTCTGGCAGTGCGGGTGGGGATGGTTCGGGATATTTCTTCGACGCGCATCTGGGCCAACGATCCGCGCGTGGAAGTCCACGGCCGGGATATGGC
>CAVPKR010000170.1:0-8094 GCA_963705675.1 Terriglobia bacterium | reverse complement strand
TCAACAAGGACAAGAAACCCCTGGCGGCCCTGACGGGCTCTCTCGCGGGAGCGGGTCTTTCGGCAGCGGCAACTTTACCGACGACGGCCAGCGTTTCGAGTGGACCGGACATCGGCCCGCCGTGCGTCCTTCGGCGGCACGCGCACTCCAGTTCACGCCCCAACAATTTCATAACTATTTTTCTCCCGCGATTCCGCCCGTGATGCATATCTTCCCCGGCGATAGCGTCGAGACCAACAGCGTCAACGCCGGCGGCCGCGATGAAAAGAACACGCGCCGCTCGCCCGGTGGCAATCCCTTAACAGGACCTTTCTACGTCGAAGGAGCCATGCCAGGAGACACCCTGGCGGTCCACATCGTCCGCCTGCGCCTGAACCGCGATACCGCCGAAAGTGGAAATTCCATCGTCGCCAGCGCCCTAAATCCCTATTACCAACGCGACTTGAAGCTCGATGAAAAATTCTCCAGCGAATGGAGCCTGGATCGCGAGCGAGGAACCGCGTCTCTATTGAAACCCACCGATCGTCTCAAGAATTTCCACGTCAAGATGATTCCGATGCTCGGTTCATCGGCGTCGCGCCTCCGCCCAGCAAGTCTATCGCTCCGGCTACCTGGGCCCCTGGGGAGGCAACATGGATTACAACCAGTTCATCGAAGGCGTGACCATCTATTTCCCCGTGTTCCAGCCGGGCGCGTTGCTGTTCCTGGGCGACGGCCGCGCCGCCCAAGGCGATGGCGAGCTGACTGGCGACGCTCTCGAAACCTCCACCGCCTACACCTTCAGCGTTGACGTGATCCGAGGCAAGAGTCCCCAGATGCCGCGCGCTGAGAACGCCCAGTTCCGGATGGCATCCGGTATCGCGAATTCCCTGTCCGATGCGGTGCAAGCGGCCACCACGAACCTGGCGCAATGGCTGACCGACGATTTCAAGCTAAGCCCGAATGAAGTTGCGATCGTTTTAGGTTCGTCGATTCGCTACGATATCGCCGAGCTGGTGGATCCGATGATTCACGTGGTAGCGAAGATCGACAAGAGCCTGCTGGAACAACTCAAGCAGTAGGCGGAGCAGCCCCGCCCTCAGGCGGCTTAGGCGGCTTTTCTTTCGGCGCCGCCGGAGGATTCTGCACCGCGACCTTCACGGGACTCAGCAGGACGTGCGCATTGCGGCCTTCCATGCGCGGGCTGCCTTCAGCCACGCCGTACTGCGAAAGATCCGCCGCGAACCGCAGCAGCAGCTTTCGCCCCAGGTCGGTATGGGCGATCTCTCGGCCGCGGAACTGAACCACCGCTTTCACCCGATTCCCTTCCTGTAAGAAGCGTATGGCGTGATTCTTTTTAAAGTCGTAATCGTGATCGTCCGTGTTGGGCCGGAATTTCAACTCCTTCACCTGGATGATGTGCTGCTTACGTTTTGCGTCGTGCTGTTTTTTCTTGTTCTCGTACTGCCATTGCCCGTAATCCATCGCCTTGGCGACGGGAGGCTCCGCGGTGGGCGCAATTAGAATCAGATCCAGCCCCATGTCCTGCGCTTTGCGCACGGCGGCGGGAGTCGGCATGATCTCAACCGAGCCGTCCGGAAACACCGCGCGCACTTCACGCGCACGGATCGCTTCATTCACGTTTTCCCGAATCCTCGGACGGCGGGGTGGAAAGCCTCTTGGAGTCATTCAGCGTTGAAAACGAACAGCGAGGCGCGAGACGGTCATGTCCAAATAGTAGCAGATTTGAAACCCGGTCAATTATCGCTAGGCGTTCTTTCGACATGGTCGATCATCAAAACATCATAAGGGATCTTCTTTGGCACTAATTGCAATCCTAATTCGCGTTGCAGAGCGGTGAATAAGTTGGGCACTGCCGGCGGCGCGTCGGGTGCCGCGCCTGCGGCATCCAAGGTGTATTCCAAGGTGAAATCGTATACTCCCGTCAGACCGGTCTTGTCGACGACGTGCATATCATGAGCGCCCATTAAATCGGCCAGTTCCGAAATCGGCTCGTGGACCGCCCGGATTCGAACCAGTTCATAGTCGCCGGTCATGGAATGCGTCGCCGCCATTCCAGGCTGGCCGGGGGGCAAGTCCGGAAATCCCGCGTTGGGAGGCGACCCTGCGGTTCCTTCCTTCAATTTGGTCCCGGTTTTCGCGACCACCAGCTCATATCCGGGAAATTCCCGTTTCTGAATGTGGAGCCGTAGCTGGAATCGTTCTGCCAGCAGATTCTGCAACATCAGTTCGAACTGGTGCTTCGTCGATCCCGGCGGTATCTTCACGACGACATCGAAATGGTCCCGATCCAGCGAAATCGCACTGGAAATCTGAAAAAATTCGACGTCGTACGCAAAGGAGATCAAATCCTCAATGGTCGCCGAACTGTACAGGTACATTCCCGGATCGTGGGTGCCCGGACCTCCTTCCGACCCTCGAACGCTCTGTGGCCCCGACGGCTTGATCGATGCGACCTCGAACCGGAGCGCCGCATCCTGCCCGAATGTGCGTAGAGCCAACAGAACCATGAGACCGGCGCCAGCCCACCTCCTCATGGCTCCCATTCTAATCCCGGCTGGCCTATGAGCCGCTTTACACCTCGTCTACGCGTATAATAATCCGGAGGGAGTGACTATGCGCCGTTTAATTCTTTTCGCTGCCTTTTGCACACTCGCGTTCGCGCAGGAACCCAAGAAGCGCATCGCGGTAATGGATTTCGAGTACGGAACCGTTTCGTCGAATACCGCCCAAATTTTCGGCTCCAACGTCGACGTCGGCAAAGGCATCGCCGACATGCTGGTGGACCGTTTCGTCAACGACGCGGTCTTTTCCGTCATTGAGCGCAAGGCGCTCAACAAGCTGATGGCCGAGCAGAATTTCTCTAATAGCGACCGCGCCGATCCGGCCAGCGCCGCGAAAATCGGCAAGCTGCTGGGCGTTAGCGCGATAGTCATTGGTTCCATCACTCAGTTCGGCCGCGACGACAGTAATAAGAGCATCGCCGGCGGCGGGTCTACACTGGGCCGCTTTGGCGTCGGTGGAATCGGCAAAAAAGAAGCGAAAGCGATAGTGCAGATCACCGCTCGCCTGGTAGACGTGAACACCGGAGAGATTCTAGCCTCGGCCCCCGGCAACGGCGAATCGAAGCGCGGCGGCACCAGCCTCCTGGAGCCGGCGGCGGCGGAGCAGGCGCTGGCGGAGCCGGCATGAGCATGGGCAGCAGCAACTTCGGCGCAACCATTTTAGGTGAAGCCACGAATCAAGCGGTCAGCGAATGCGCCTCAAAGATCGAAACCAACGCCGCGAAACTCCCGACGCCAACGCTGGACGGAATGGTGGCTGATGTCAACGGCAAGACGCTGATCATGAACCTAGGCAAGATCGCCGGCCTGAGAGTAGGCGACCGGCTGATCGTGTTCCGCACCGGCAAAGAGATCAAAGACCCGGCCTCAGGTAGAGTCCTGCGCCGCACAGACGCCCAGATCGGCGACGTAACAATTACCGAAGTCGATGACGAATCCTCAGTAGGAACCTTCAACGGCGGCGGCGACGTAAAAGTCGGGGATCACGTCAAGAAGTAGGGCCGCGATCCTCAAGTGGCCAAGTCACCAATGTGACGCAGGAAGAGTCTTTCATCACCGTCGTCCGAGTTCTACCTCCGCGGGAAGCCGCCAAGGTTTTAGATTAGGCGCGTCAACTCGCCGATCTCACCGGCGGCACAGTTGAGTGGTCCGACTCCTGGTCGGATGAAGATCGCGCCCAAGCTACCGCGGGGGCGGTGCAGACGATTCGATGAGGAAGAACGACAGAGTTGAAGCCCGGTGAGGCCGTCAATTTGCGCCGGCCAGTAATCCTACTCCTCCCGCAACACCACCACCGGATCCACCCGAGCCGCCCGCCTCGCCGGCAAATAGCTTGCCGCCAGCGCTACCGCGATGAACACCGCCGCCGTGCCGATATAAGTCACCGGATCTCCCGGCGTCACTCCATAGAGGAACGACTGGAGCAGCCGCGTTGTTGCTGAGGCGGCTCCGAGACCCAGCGCCAGGCCCAATGCCGTCAGCTTCAATCCGCCGCCCAGCATCAGCCACAAGACTTCGCTGCGCTCCGCTCCCAGCGCCATCCGGATTCCGATCTCTTGTCTCCGCTCCGCCACCGCGCAGGAGATTACTCCGTAAATCCCTAGCGATGCCAGCGCCAGCGCCACGATGGAGAACACCCCCAGCAGCATCCCGCGCATTCGATGTTGTGCCAGTGAATCGTCTACCTGCGCCTGCATCGTTCGGAGGTTGTACACCGGGACGTCTCGATCGAGCGACGCCACCGCCCCCCGCACCGCCTGGGAGTAACCCGCCGGATCTCCCTTGGTCCGCACCACCAGCGTCTGCCCCGCGATCGTGGTCTGCGAATAAGCCATGAACATCTCCCGCTTCGGCTCTTCGGCGATGCTCGACTCGCGGAAGCTCCCCACTACTCCGATGATCTCCGCGTCCCATGGATACCCCAGGTCCACCGTCACCCGATGTCCCAGTGCGCCTCCCTTTGGGAAAAATTCGCGCGTGAATTGGTCGTTCACCACCAGGACGTGCGGATTCTCCGTGGTGTCGCCCGGCCCGAAGAGCCTGCCTTCAATCAGCCGGACTCCCATGGCGCCGAAATATCCAGGCGTCACCACCCGGTTATCCACGCGGACCTTGGTTTCCTCGGTGAACAACGGCTGCGTGTCCACCCAGACCCTCGCGGAGTTTCTATCGGTCCTCAATGGCAGCCAGTTCGTGGTTCCTGCGGCTTCGACGCCGGGGAGCTGCTCCACTACCGGCAGCAGACGTTCGAAGAAATGCCGCTGGTCGGCCGGATTCTTATAATGCGGACCCATCAGGGCGATCTGCATGGTCAGGACGTCCTTCACGTGATATCCCGGCTCCACCTGGGTCAGCGCGCGAAAGGTCCGCGTCAACAGCGCGGCGTTCGCCATCAGGACTACCGCCAGCGCCACCTCGACCACCACAAGCGCCGCCCGGAACCGATTCCCGCCCCGTCCACTGGACCCGCCGCGCGTCGATTCCTTCAGCGCCTCCCCCAGGTTCACGCGCGAGCCTCGCAAGGCCGGTATGATTCCGAAAATCGTGCCGGTCGCCAGCGAAATCAGAAACGCGAACAGCAGCACGCCTCCATCCACATGGATCTCATGCGTCCGCGGTAACGCCAGCCGGCTGATCGACATCAGCGCCCGCACCCCGGCGATCGACAGCACCAGCCCCGCCGCTCCTCCGGCCAGCGCCAGCAGAGTGCTTTCCAGCAGCATTTGCCGAACCAGTGCGGCTCGATTCGCACCCACCGCTGCCCGGACTGCCATCTCCCGGACCCGCACGGCCCCCCGCGCCAGCAGCAGGCTTGCGACATTTGAACATGCGATCAACAGCAGGCAACCCACGGCCGCCGCGAAAATCCACAGCGTCTGGCGGACGTTCCCCACTTCCTGATCCAGAAACGTCGCCACCCGGACCGTATAGCCCTTGTCGTCCGCATATTCGAGCGCCAAAGAAGACGCGAGCCGGTTCGCCTCCGCCCGCGCTTGCTCGATGCCTACGCCGTTCTTCAGCCTCCCGAACACGCGAAGCAGCCGAATCTTCCGGCCTGTGGCGTAGCCCGAATCCATCTGGAGCGGCGCCCACATATCGAACGATTCGGCGAGCGGAAACCCCTCCGGCGCCACTCCCACCACTTCGTAGGGAATCCCGTCTAGTGTGACATGACGTCCGATAACGGCAGGATCGCCGCCATAGCGCCGCCGCCAGAAGGAATGGCTGAAGATCACTTCCATTTCGTGGCCCAGCTTATATTCGTCCGCCACGAACACGCGTCCCAATGCCGGCTGGATTCCCAGGGTTTCAAAAAATCCCGGCGTCACCCGCGCGCCCTGCAGGCTCTCCGCGTCGCCGCCTCCACTCACGATCCATACTCCCGCCATCATGGCGGCGATTCTCTCAAATGATTGCTGCCGGTCGCGAAATTCCAGAAAATCCGCGCCATTCATTCCCGTAAAACCCTGACCCGATCGCGGAGGAGTACCCAAAATCCACGCTAATTTCCCGCTGTCGGGATAGGGCAACGGCTCAAGCAGCAGGCTGTGGACCAGCGTGAATATGGCCGTGGTTGCGCCGATCCCCAGGGCCAGCACCACCGTCGCCACCAGCGTAAATCCGGGCTCGCGAAGAAAAATCCGAAATGCGTGACGAAAATGCGACATTTACGACCGAAAATTATCGCATAATTCGCCCGGCTCGTGCCGCGCCCTTTTCCTGAGCATGCCGGTCCAGCCAGTCGGCCACGTCCGCCGCTTTTCCAATCTCGCCCGCTAAAATCGCAAGAATTAAATCCCCTGACACGACATTCGAAAACGGCTGATCGTATACCAACCCGCGATTCTCCTTCGGCAGTTTCAAGATGAACGGCACCAACGGCGATTGCCCGTCCGCCGTTAGCTCCTCCAGTTCCGGAGTCCAACCCTGGCGCCCTCGCCATAAATCCGGCCGCAATCCGTGATCCGCGGTGATCAGCAAGGTGGTCGAGTCCCACATTCCAGCCTGCTCCAGCGCCTTTCTCAATTCCCCTACAGTTCGATCCACCAGCGCCAGATTGTCGGCGTAAGTCAGATTCTTATTCAGGGTGAAATCGCCGCGCTTTGCATTGTAAATTGCGAACGGATGCGGCAGCGGAAAATGCGCAAAAAACAACCCGATATTGGAGTCGACCGCATTCGCGTACGTAAGGTCGCGGATCCGGAAATACTGCTTTTGCTGGCTCATCTGCACGTATTCATCCCTGGATGCTTCCGAGCTTTCGGGGTTATTGCTACCCGCCATCTCCAGCAGATTTCCGAACTGCAGCCGGAATAGAAATGGCACCGACTGCAGCACACCCGAGTCCGCCGCACTGGTTTCCCGCAACATCGCCGCCGTCGGATGTCCGCTGGGAACCTCGACGCATCTCACCAGACTATCCCCTAAAACCCGGCAGTAAGGATGATGCCAGCCCACCAGCGCCGAGTTGAAACCCGCTGCCCGCGCGCGTTTGAACACGTTCGACTGATCGTGCCAGTCGTCTCCCTTCGATCCGCCACCGGCGAATACACGCAACGACGACGCTCCGATCAGTTCCGCCCGGGTATAGGCCGTTCCTGATAACATCGACGGAATGGCGAGTGTGGTCCAAGCCGCGGTCTGCTCCACTTTATTCGCGACGAACGATTCCGCCCGCAGGCGTTCCAATTCCGGCAGCCTTCCCGCGGGACGCTTCAGATCGAAGGCGAGCTTTTGATCCAGTTCGTCGAACAGTACCCAGATGACCCGCCGACCCGACGGGTTGGACGGCAACATCGGCGCCGAGGCGCGCATTGCATATGCCGAAGCGGGCTCCGCGCTCAGCCGGCGTGTTCCAAAGTCGAGCATCAGCGCGGGAAACATCAGCGTCAACGCCAGCGCGACGCGCCGGGCCGCTCTAACCACCCGCAAATTCCCCATGAGCGCCAGCAGGATTCCCGCCGCCAGAAGCGCTTCGATCGACAATAGCGTCACATTGCTGGTTAAATCGTAATGATCGCTTTCGGTGTTCCAATACCGGCGAACCGATTCAAGCGACCGCACCAGCAGCAGCAGGAATCCGCACTGCGCCAGTTTCATCTTTGCCGGCGTCGGCCGCCGCTCCACCCACAGCCACGCCGTCCAAATCACTCCAGTCAGCAACATCGCGCCGATCAGCGTGGCGAAGAGCAGCGACGGATTGGCCGCCGGTGCGGTAATAATCCATGGCGCGATCCTGAAGATGTTCCAGATCGTACCAGCGCCGCAAGAAGCACAGGTTGCCGACCGAGAAACAAATCAGCAGATTCTTCAGCCGATCGCTGGCCGCCGGCAAAGAGATAAAGCCATCGCTCCAATCCGTCCACTCTCTGGGTTCGTACCATCTCGAATCGTGCACTTGCGGCAGCTTCAAACCTGGCGCGAGTCAAATGTGAATAAAGCTCCGCCCGCCCCCGCACGATCTTCTGAAACATCGGGTCTTCGGGAGCAACAAACTCTATCAACAGGTATTCGCGTGAGATTTCCCCCA
>CAVPKR010000169.1:0-7248 GCA_963705675.1 Terriglobia bacterium | reverse complement strand
AGGAAGCAGTTTCCATGTCGTGTATAATAGGTGCCACAATAGGTGCAGGGGAAGAGGCAGAGAAGAGGCATGGATGCAATAAATTTGGCCCTACAACCACGCCCATGATCGCTGAAGAAAGGAAACATTATTCTTATGACCGAAACGAATGAAACGACGACCTCCACACAGAAGGTGTTGAATAGCCGTAGCAAGACAATCACCGAGGGGGGTGTGCGTGCTCCTAACCGTTCTATGTTGCGCGCGGTAGGTCTCACCGATGAAGATTTCAATAAGCCTTTGATTGGGGTTGCAAGTACCTGGAGTGAGATTACACCTTGCAATTCACATATCAATCGCCTGGCCGAGAAGGTACGTGAAGGTGTGCGTGTTGGCGGCGGCATTCCCCAGATTTTTGGGACCATTACGGTGAGTGATGGTATCTCGATGGGCACCGTCATCGGGCCGAACGGATCCGGCAAGACCACGGTCTTCAACCTGATCACCGGGTTTCTCGCAAAGGATGGCGGTGACGTGCGCTTCAACGGGCAGTCGATCGCCGGATCGGTCGAAATCGAATCTACGGTCTCGGCATCGGCCGCACCTTTCAACTCGCGAGAATCTTCCCGCGGTTGACCGCGCTGAGAACATGCTCGTGCCGGTGCGACGCTCCGGCTTTCGTGCGCTGGTCTCGCGGGGCCAGTGGAACGAAGAGCGAAGTCGAGCCATGGACATGCTCGAGGCGATGGACATCGTCCACGTTGCCGGACTGCTCGGCGGCTCGCTCTCATATGGTCAACGCAAGTTGCTCGAGCTCGCGGCGGTCATGATGGCCCAGCCAGCAACTGGTCCTCCTCGATGAGCCTGCCGGCGGCGTCAACCCGGCGCTCATCGAGTTATCGGCGAGCACATTCGACCTCGTGGCGAATCACCGAAGCGGTTTCCGGATCGATGTGCAAATCGGCCTGGCAGCAAGGACACTTGACCGTGATCAGCATCTCGCCTACATCTTACCGCACGGTATACTCAATACATGAACCGGCCCTCCACGGCCCGACCCTCCCTGTTCGGCTCCGACTAAGCTCGCCGCCGCGCGAACTCCCTTCACCCGTTCAAAACTAAAGGAGTCTTAGATGAAAACCGTGGAATCCGTACGCGCGGACCTTCCCCACCTGATCACCGCTTTGCCCGGTCCGAAGGCGAGCGCGATCATCAAACGGGACGAAGCTGTTCTCTCCCCCTTCTTATACGCGCGGCTACCCGCTGGTGGCTGCGCGGGGCGAAGGCGCGATGATCGAGGACGCCGACGGGAACCGCTTTCTCGACTGCACGGCGGGGATTGCCGTGGTATCGACGGGCCATTGCCATCCCAAAATCGTCCGCGCGATCCAGCAGCAGGCCGAGCAGTTGATCCACATGTCCGGTACCGATTTCTATTACCAGAACATGGTGGAGCTGGCCGAAAAGCTGGCGAAGCTGGCTCCGGGCGGCGCGCCGAAGCGCGTTTATTTTGGAAACTCGGGTACGGAGGCGGTCGAGGCGGCGCTCAAGATGGCTCGTTATCACACTGGCCGCGGCCAGTTCATCGCCTTCTTCGGATCCTTCCACGGGCGCACCATGGGATCTCTTGCGCTGACTGGAAGCAAGAGCATCCAGAAGAAGGGGTTTTTCCCGGTGATGCAGGGCGTCCATCACGTGCCTTACGCGAATTGCTACCGGTGCGCTTATGGAAAGACTCCCGACTGCTGCGCGGTGGAGTGCGTGAAGGTCATCGAAGATCAGCTTTTTCGTCACACACTTCCCCCCGAGGAGGTCGCGGCGATTTTTGTCGAGCCGGTCCAGGGCGAAGGCGGGTACGTAGTTCCGCCGCGTAAATTCTTCGATGAGCTGCGGCGCGTTGCCGAAAAGCACGGCATTCTGATCGTGGCCGACGAGGTGCAGTCCGGAATGGGGCGCACCGGGAAGATGTTCGCGTCGGAACATTTTGGTCTGGTCCCGGACATCATGGCGTTGGCGAAAGGAATCGCCAGCGGGATGCCCTTGGGTGCGACGGTGGCGCGTGCCGACGTGATGAACTGGGAGCCGGGGGCGCATGCGTCCACGTTTGGCGGCAACCCCGTGTGCATTTCGGCCTCGCTGGCTACTATCGAACTGCTGGAACAGGAACTGGTGGAGAATTCCGCGGTGGTGGGGGCTCATATGAAGGCGCGGCTGGCCGATTTTCCGCAGCGTTTCTCCATCGTCGGCGACGTACGCGGGCTGGGCCTGATGATCGGAATCGAGCTGGTGCGGGACCAGGCGACCAAAGAACGCGCTCCGGAGCTGCGGGACCGTCTGGGGTGGATGTGTTTCGAGCGCGGATTGCTGGTGCTGGGCGCGGGGCCGAATTCCATTCGCCTGAGCCCTCCGCTGGTGATCACCAAGGACCAGGCGGATCACGCGGTCGACACCATCGCAGAGTGCCTGAAGGCATTGTGCTAAGTTGCGTACGTGGTGCTCGCCCTGGTCATCGCTTGTCTCGCGTGTCTGTGGGCGCAAGACATCCCGCCCGTCACGTTCGGGACTACCGTGGTTTTGCCGTCGGGCCTGCGCGGGGAGATTTATCACATCCGCCGCAATACCGCTAGACTTCCCGATTTTCACAAGTTGAGGTCTGTCGGCACCATCTACACCGCGTCTTTGAATGTCCCGCCACAGGATTTTCGAGCCGGATTTCCCGGCGTGACCAAGCGATTCGAGTGGTTCGCGATCGATTACACGGGTCGATTCTGGGTCGAGAAGCCGGGCATGTATCGATTCGTCCTGACGTCCGACGATGGCGCGGCGCTATCGGTTGACGACCAACTGGTGGTCGATAACGACGGCACGCATCCGGTCAAAGACGAGAGCGGCGCCGTTTCATTGTCCACCGGAGTCCATCGGATTCGGGTGCGCTATTTCCAGGGTCCGCGGTTTCATGTGGCGCTGGTTCTGAACGTGGCTCCGCCAGGTGAGGGGTTGCGCATTTTCAGTACGGACGAGTTCAAACCGCCGCCGCATCCCGATACGTGGCCGCCGAAACCGTAGCGAAGGCCGCCGCTGTTGGCATATCATGATTCTTCCGAAGGAGATCCAAAATTGATCGCGCCACTCATGTTTCTTTTTTTGATGCAGCAAGGCCGCGGCGGAGGCATGCCGCCTCCGGCTCCCGCGATCGGCGGGCAGATTGATGAGACTCCGGCGGTTACCCATCATTCGATTCAGGTGGGCGGAAAGACGCTGAATTACACAGCCACGGCCGCGCAGATGCCGCTGAAAACTGCTTCGGGCGAGACTGAAGCGCACATCTTTTACGTGGCGTATACGCTCGACGGGGCCGAGCCCGGGAAGCGTCCGCTGACCTTCGCTTTCAACGGCGGACCCGGCTCAGCATCGCTCTGGGTGCATATCGGCGCGATGGGTCCACGGAGTCCCAAGCTGCTGGCGAACGGCAATATGCCGCCTCCGCCGTATCAGATGATCGATAACGAGTACACCTGGCTCGACCAGACCGACCTGGTTTTCATCGATCCCGTTGGCACGGGCTACAGTCGAGCCAAAGATCACGATGTGGCCAAGCGCATGAACGGCGTGGCGGGCGATCTTCAATCGGTGGGCGAGTTCATTCGGATGTACCTGGTCCGAAACAGCCGCCAGCTATCGCCGCTGTTTCTTGCCGGAGAAAGCTATGGGACCTTCCGCGCTGCCGGCCTCGCGGGCTATCTTATCGATCGAGGAATTGCGTTTAACGGCGTGGTCCTGGTTTCGACGACGCTCAATCTGGAAACCATCTGGTCCCGGTCCGACGATTTGGTATACGCTCTGGAGCTGCCCACGTACGCGGCCGACGCCTGGTATCACAAGAAGGTCCCGGCGGATCTTCAGCGCAAGGATCTGAAGTCTTTCCTCAAGGAAGTCGAGACTTTCGCGATGGGAGAGTATTCTACCGCGCTGAACAAAGGAGATGAGCTTTCTCCAGCAGAACGTAAAGCCGTGATCGACAAGCTGGTCCGCTATGCCGGGCTGGATGCGAATTATATCGACGAATCGAATCTTCGCTTCGATGTCGCGCATTTCTCGCGCCAGCTTCTGCGCGATAAACATCAGACGATCGGCCGGCTGGATGGGCGCCTGACCGGGCCATCGTCATTGAATACGGGCGAAACGTCGGAGTACGATCCTTCGAGCACCCTGACCACGCCGCCGTTCACCGCCGTTTACACCAGCTATCTGGCGAAAGAGCTCAATTACAAGACCGACATGGATTACTACGTCACCGGCGGTATCCTGCCGTGGGATTACGGCGTCCAGAACGGCTTTGGAGATACCACCAGCCTGCTGCACAACGCGTTCACGAAGAATCCCTACATGAAGGTGATGGTCGCGGCGGCGTATTTCGATCTTGCCACTCCTTATTTCGCCGCGCAGTACACGTTCAATCACATGGGCCTGGATCCGGAGATGCACAAGCGCATCTCGTGGGATTTCTACCAATCCGGCCACATGTTGTATATCGACAACGATTCGCACGCCAAGTTCAAGAAAGACATTGTAGATTTCATCGCGAGCGCGATTCCATAAAGGACACTGCATATGAAAATCGTTCCGTTTCTGCTGCTGGCCGCGCTGTTCGCGAACGCCCAAGCGCACAAATCGTTCACCGTCGTCGAGGCCACCATCCCGGAGATGAAGGCCGCGCTTGAAAAGAAGCAGGTCACGTCGCACGAACTGGTCACGCAGTACCTGATCCGGATCGCCACGTATGAACACCTGCTGAATGCCGCAGTGACGATCAATCCCAACGCATTGAAAGACGCCGACGCGATGGATCGGGAGCGCGCGGCGGGCCACGTCCGCGGTCCTCTGCACGGCATTCCCGTCGCGCTGAAGGACAACATTCAGACTACTGATATGCCGACCAGCGGCGGAGCGCTCGCGTTCAAGGGATACGTGCCACCTTACGAAGCGACGCTGACGAAGAACCTGCGCGCAGCCGGGGCGATCATCATCGCCAAGACGACTCTGATCGAGCTCGCGAATTGGGTGGCGGGCGCGCCGACGCCGATGCCCGCGTATAACGCTGTCGCCGGTTTCGGATTCAATCCCTACGATCCGCGCTCCGACCCGCGGGAAACTCCCGGCGATGGTCGAGCCGTCCTGTCACCTGGCGGTTCCAGCTCCGGCGCGGGCACCGCTTCCAGTCTTGTGGGCCGCGAATGTCGGCTCCGATACTGGCGGATCCATTATTAACCCGTCGAATCAAAGCATGCTGGTCGGCCTTCGCCCCACCATCGGGCGTATCAGCCGCTACGGCGTGATCCCGATCACCGCCGATCATGATACGGCTGGTCCCATGACGCGAACGGTCGCGGACGCGGCCATTATGATGGGAGTCCTCGAAAGCGCGGCCCCGGATCCGCGCGACGACACGACGAAACTTTGCACCCCTCCGCCGGGTCACGATTATACAAAGTTTCTGAAAGCGGACGGCCTGAAGGGCGCGCGCATCGGCATTCCGCGAGCTTTCTACTTCGAAAGAGCAGCAGGCCAAGGCCGCGGACGTGGAGGGATGAGCGCGGCGCAGGCCCAGTCGATGGACGACGCCATCGCGATCCTGAAAAAACAGGGCGCAGTCATCGTCGATCCCGCGGACATCCCTAGCTTCGTCGAAAAAGATCCTAAGAATAATTTCACCCAGTGGCCGTATTGTTCCGGAGCGAACCAGGCAAAAGGCAAAGACGACGATTGCTCGGTCAATTTCAAGTACGGAATGAAGCGCGACTTCAACAACTGGCTGGCCAGCCTGGGCCCGTCGGCGCCGGTAAAGACGCTCACCGAGCTTCGCCAGTGGAATTTGAAGCATGAAAAGGCGGGCGCGATTAAATTCGGCCAATCGAGGCTCGACATTTCGGATGAAATGGACGTCGATCGGGATCATGCGCGCAATGAGACGGATGTTCGCAAGGACAATTTGCTCAGCCGGACCAACGGGATCGATGCGGTGCTGAAAGCCAATCGTCTGGACGCGATCCTGACCCCCGGCGGGAACGGCGCGGACCTGGCGGCGCGCGCCGGCTATCCGATCATCGTGGTCCCCTTCGGCTTGGTTCCCAACGCTCCGCAGCAGCAGCCGTTTCCCGAAGGTTTCAACGCCCTTCCATCGCCGTTCGGGGTCGGTTTCACAGCGTCGGCATGCGCTGAACCGCGCCTGATCGAAATCGCCTATGCGTTCGAGCAAGCCTCAAAACGCCGGGTGCCACCGAAGTCGACACCATAACAGAAGCTTATTTCGTGATATCCTCCTCGATGGCGATTCTGTCTGGGAGGACTGATTCATGCGTAGTTGGACACTGACTGTTTGCGCGTTCGCGATGTTTGCCGTTACCGGGTTCGCGCAGTCGAAAGAACCTCTGGTCGAGTTCGGGATGATGACTTGGCCCGAAGTGAAGGCGGCCTTGGCTGCCGGGAAGACCACCATCCTGATCTACAACGGCGGAACCGAGCAACGCGGGCCGCAGAACGTGAACGGCGGGCATACGCTGATTGCCACCGAAGTCTCGCGCCGTATCGCGCTCAAATTGGGGAACGCCCTGGTCGCTCCCGTACTGCCGTATTCCCCGAACAGCGCCAGCGCCACTCTGCCGGGCACGATCGGCCTGACGCCTGAGATTTTCAAAGCCGTCAATGAACGAGTCGCCGAGGAAGCCATCAAAACCGGCTTCAAGAATGTCGTCCTGATGGGCGACCACGGCGGCAGACAGAAGGAACTGGAAGATTTGGCGAAGGAGCTGGACGGCAAACATTCCGCCGACGGCGTCCACGTCATATTCTGCGATCAGGTCTATGCCGGGACCAAGGAACATCCTGGGGCCCAGCCGGACTTCGAAAAATGGTTGGTCGACAACCGCTACCCGGCCGGAAGCCACGCGGGCATCTCCGACACCTCGGAAATGCTGTACCTCGGGGGCGATAAGGTTCGGTTCGAAGGACCTGATTTAGACCGCGGTTGGCGATCCGGTGGTCGACGCGGCCAGGAGCGCGACCCCAACGCGAAGCGGATCAACAATGGAATTACGGGGGTGCGCGTCCGTCAACGGCGGAACTCGGCAAGCGCTTTATTGACATGAAAGTCGGCTACTCGGTCGCAAGATCCAGGCGCTGCTGGGCGCTAAGTCGACCAGCGCCGCTCAGTAGTTAATTCTTTTCGGGAGTTGCCCGTGCCGGCTTGGTTTCGCCAGCGGCCGGAGCCTC
>CAVPKR010000168.1:0-22678 GCA_963705675.1 Terriglobia bacterium | reverse complement strand
GCTATCCTTTGGCCATTTCTTTCCCGCGGGTATTGGCGAACCGCTCAAGGCGGGTTAGAATCACATACTGACGAACCGAGAAAAGGATAGCCGTGCTGCAAATCAACTACGATCCGGCCACCAATCCACTCAACAACAATGAATGGTCGTTTCCGCTTTTGGAGTGCATCCACATCGCCATGTTCGCCATGTCGGTGGGAACCATTGCCATCGTCGATTTCCGGCTGCTCGGGGTGCTGTTCAAGGAACGAACCCCGGCCGAGGTGTTAAAGGCGACGTCGCTATGGACGCTGATAGGACTGGTAGTGGTGATCACCAGCGGTTTGATCATCTTCAGCAGCGATCCTATGAGCTACTTCTATAACAATTCGTTCCGCTACAAAATGATCGCACTATTGGTGGCGACCATTTACAATTACACGATTCATCGCAAGGTTGCGATGTCGAACCAGTCGGCCGCGGTGAATGTTATGACCGGCGGCCTTTCCCTGCTGCTTTGGATCTCGATCGTCTTCGCCGGAATTTTCTACGCGTTCACAGAGGAGCTTCACTATGTCGGCGGCCCAAATTAGCCTTGCCATTCAGAACACAGCTTATTTCACCTCTCTGCGAGAATCGGGGCTTCCTTATCCGATCATCCTTTCGAGCCATCTGGCGACCATTGCGGTGTTTGGCGGTCTGATCCTGATGACCGATCTGCGCTTGCTGGGCCTCGCGATGAAGAGCATTCCGGCGTCGGTGGTGGTGGAGAAGACGCGCCCTTGGAAGATGGCGGGCTTATTGATCATGCTGACGCTGGGCATTCACTTGGGCGGCGCGAAGATCTACGATTATTACGACAATCCGTATTTCCTATTGAAACTGACGCTGCTGGCGATGGTCGGCGTCCACGCGCTGGTATTTCGCAAGAGCGTGTACCGGAACCCCGCTGCGCTCGACGACCCTAAAGGTTTGCCGCGCGCGGCTAAAGTCGCGGCGATCCTTTCTATGACGATCTGGGTGGGAATCCTGTCCTGCGGCCGATGGATTGCTTACTGGGAAGCGCCGGAATCAAAACCACCGGCCGACGCCCAACTCGTGTTACCCCGCTGAACCGGTTGGCGCGAGATTGCGCGACACCTCAATCGCCATCAGGATGGTGGCCGCGAAGACGAGTGTCCCGACGGTAACGTGGCTGGTCGCGATCCACACGAAAGCGCTGGTGCCGGTCACATTGAGCAGGACCAGGACAAACGTGGTGATTCCCAGGCATATCTGGAGAAGCACGGCGGAAAGCAACAGGGCGGCCGCGCGCTTTAACTCCGCACGCTCTGCGAAATGTTGCAACACGAGCGCGGACACCACCAGCGTCAGGAGCGCTACCACCATGGCTCCCAGCATGTGAGGCAGAATGCCGGTCAACTGGTGGCGATAGAGCGATCCCATTACGATCTGTCCGAAAACCGCGAAGGGCGCTGCGATCGCGGCCGGGCGCAGCAGCTTCCACTCGCCGGCATCGATGGGTTCGGCGGGCTTCGACCACGACGGCGTCGCCATCAACAAAGCGGTCGCGATGGACCCGCTAAACAAGTGCGCCAGCGCTGCATGCCAGACGGCGACGCCCGGTGAAAGGGGATGGTTCCACCCGGTGGCCGCGCTCGCGAGCAGCGCCGCAAGGGCGATCCCCAGGGCTATACGCGGCGGTTCTGAGGCGGCGAGCGCCACGCATAACATCGCAATCGCTGCCAGCGCGATGACGCGATGCACACCCACGCCTGGGTCGCCTTGGTTTGGCTCGAGCGCGACCTTCGTGCTGGTGATGAAGGCTCCTGAAACGATCGCGGCAAGACCTATAGCCGCCGCGGCCCAGGCGCATCGAACGCTCCACATTGTCAGACCACCTCGAAGTTGGCCATCATACTCATGTCTTCGTGCTCCAGATTGTGGCAATGGAAGACATAGCGTCCGCGATGGCCGGCAAAGCGCATCAGAATGCTCGCTCCCTGGCCGGCGTTAAGATCGATAGTGTCTTTCCATCCGGAATCCCAGGGGCCGGGGCGTCCGCCGTGCGCCAGCACGCGAAAGTGTACAAGATGCAGGTGCAGAGGATGGCTGAAATCGGTCTGAATCCGCCAGATTTCGGTTGAATCGAGGCGCGGTGTCGCGTCCATTCTGGAAGGATCGAACGGCCGGCCGTTGATCATCCAGCCGTGGCGCCGCCGGTCGAAGCTGAAATCGATATCTCGCGTGAGGATCGCCTCTTCTGGTCTGGGGTCGGGAAGATTGGCCAGCTTCGAGGGAATCGCGGTCTCATCTCTAGCGCTGCGGGTGATTTCGAAACGCATGATCTCACTCGCGCGACCGGAACCGAGCGCGTTCCTGAGGGTCACCGACGAGCCTTGTCGAAACTTCGAGAAATCGACGATCACGTCGAACCGCTCCGCGGGTGCGATGCGGAGGGTTTGACGCTCCACCGGCGCCGCAAGCAAGCCTCCATCGCTACCGATCTGCACAAACCCACCGCCGCCGGGATCGAGCGCCAATTCATAGCGCCTGGCGTTCGATGCATTCAAAATGCGAAACCGGTATTTCACGTTCGCGACTTCGAGACGCGGCCACGGCGCTCCATTCACCAGGATCACGTCGCCCAGGACGCCGCCCATATATTCATCGAGAATCGCCGGCGGCTCGCGGAGCTGCGGATCGCGAGCCGGGTAGCGAAATGAGCCGTCCGCCTCAAACGAACGGTCGCAGATCATCAAAGGAATCTCGCGATCGCCCGAGGGCAGCGGGAGCCGGTCTTCTTCTGGATCGCGCAAAATGTAGAAGCCTGCCAGGCCTCTCCACACCTGTGGAGCCGTAAAATCCATGCGGTGGTCGTGATACCAGAGGGTTGCGGCCGGTGGATCGTTTTCGTAAATGTATTCGCGTTCGGTTGAAACCACCCGCGCCAGGGGATCGTGCATGTGCATTCCGGAGAATCCGGTCTGCGGTAATATCAGATCCGTTGGATAGCCGTCGCTTTCGGACGCGGTGTGGCCGCCATGCAGATGATTCACGATCGGGACCGGGAGCTGGTTGTGCAGCCGCAGAGAAACGCGGCGTTCGCAGCGGGCCACGATCGTCGGGCCGGGAAAAACGCCTTCGTATCCCCAGATTCCGGTTTCGTAGCCGGGCAGAATACGCGCGGCGGCGGGGCGAACGTGAAATTCGTAGGAATCGGTACCGGCATCCGTGTTCACAGCGCGAGCTACAGGAAGAATCGGCAACGGAACGTGAAAGGAATCGGGAAGAGGCGCGCGGCTCGGCAACAATCTGGATTCAGGCCGCGCGGGGATGCAGCTCGTGCCGGCGAGGGGCAGAGCGAGCCCACCCAGCCGCAGGATCTCCCGCCGCGACCAGTTCATTTCTTCAATCCCGGCTTTGATCCCGTCGTTAATCCATGTGCCCGGAAGACGAAGATCGCTTGCAGGAGAACCACGCCAAACAGGATCGCTCCCAAGGGTACATGCACCCGCAGAAACCGCAGGTATCCCGAGGCGGTTTGCAGGATCTCCGCCAGCATCACGAAAACGGTACCGAGCAAGAGCCACCACGAAACCAGGCCGGATCGCCGCACCACCGCCGTCAGACCGATTTGGATCGCGCACAGCCCGAGAATTACCCACGCCGTCCACGCGTGAAACTTCACGATTCCGTCGGTGCCGGAGAGAAACTCGCCGGCAAGCGCGGGTTCCGCCAACAGGGCGCAGGTATGCGCCGCAATAACGCCGCGCAACGCGTTCATCAGAATCATCGCGAACCCGCCGTTTCGAGCGACCGCTCGACCGCCACGCGCACTAGCTGGCCGCGCGTCCGCACCCCGGTCTTGTCGAACAACTGCTGAAGACTGGCCTTTACCGAGCTAAGCGACGCCCCGGCATTCTCCGCGATCTCCCGATTGGTTTGTCCCTCTAAAACGCCGCGGAGCACTTGTCTCTCGCGCGGGGTCAAGGCGCGCGCCGGCGCGTGAGCGGCCCGTGCAATCGACTCCTGATCGCTCCATTTGCCTCCCCCGGCCACCGTTCGAATCGCTTCCAGTAGTCTCGACGGCGAGCTGTTCTTCAGGGCAATTCCGGCGATTCCCAGCTTCCAGGCGAGCGAGCATTGGAGCTGATTCATTCCCGCGGTGACCATCAAAATTCGGCCCCGGAAGCCGCAAGCGTGGGCGGCTGAAATGAATCGGGTTCCCGTATCGGTTTCGAGGTCGTAGTCGAGCAGGACGATGTCGATCGCCGTCCGCGCCAGCACCTCCAGCGCTTCCCACGCAGTTCCGCATTGCGCGGCCACTTCGAAATCCTTCTCCGAGGTGAGTAGCCGGCGAAGGCCTTCCCGAAATAAGACGTGATCGTCAAGGAGTAACAATCGTATGCGCGGCATGGTGATCCTCGGCGGACATTTCTTCGCCCGGATCGACAGAGGAGAGGATGACAGACGAATAACCGGCCTCGGCGGGAACATGGCGAAGGTCTCCATGGAACGGATTGCGCGGGACCGTGAACGTCCCGAATGCCGGCAGGGGCACGGCCCACGGACACCACTGTAGAATACCGCGCATAATCAGTCTTTAACCCCGATTCTACAGTAGGTACAAATTCATATCTCGCCGAGCTGCGAAAAAATGGCCGAAAGATAGGCGGCGCGTAAGCTTAGACTCACGGTTGCGCCCGTAGCTGGCTGTTTCAGAACATCAGTCTTAGTTCTACCCACGCCCTTCGGGGAGCGCCTGGAGCAAAGAACGTCGCGCTTTGCGCCGGGAAGCTCCCGGACTGCGGCCCGGATCCATATGCCGGGAACGGCCGCGTGACGACGCCGCCCTGGGCATCCAGCCCGCTTTTGGCGAGCTGGGCCACCGTGTAGTACTGTTTGTTGAACAGATTATCGAGCTGAACGCGAAGTTGAAGATGTTTGGTCAGGTCATAGTGCGCCAGGAAATTGCTGATCGCATAGCCCGGCGAAACACCGGGACCGAGATAGTAAACACCGTCGGCTTTGTAGGCATTGTTCTCGTTCCCGCGGGCGTATGAGCTGGAAACGGTCACTTCGCTCAGATCGAAGACCAGCCTCTTGGTGGCCGCAAAGCTCGCGAAAGCCTTGCCGGTTTGTTTTGGAATCAGAGGAATACGATTGCCGGGATGGACATAGATATTTCCATCCAACCCCGGAAAACCGGATAACGCGCTGTCACTCGTATTATTTGCCGAACCATTGAGAACCGCGTCGCTCTGGTAGGTGGCCTCCAGAAAGGTATAGTCGAGGCCCCAGGTAACGCGCCCGATGCGCCCATTGAGATCCGCGTCCACACCCTCCCGGCGGGTTTTAGCGAAGTTCTGAAAGTACCCAGTGCCTAACTCCACGGATGAGACGAATAGGATATCGTTGTGATTTTCGGCACGGAACGCGCCTGCATTCCAGGTCAGATTATGTATGAAAGATGTCTCGGGCTTGCCTCGGAGGCCAACTTCCCAGGTGTCGGTGACAACCTGCTGAAGCGGCGGATCGCTGGACAGCGCGTTAGGCAGGCTGCAAGGATTGGCCGGATCGGCGCAACCGAGTTCAATCGACGTCGGAGCGCGGCTGCCCTGGGAATATCTTGCGTAGACATTCACGGTCGGTATAGGACTCCAGGTGATTCCTACGGCCGGGTTGAATCGCTGATATATATAGTCGCCCGTGAGAGAGCCGGGACCTGCGATGGGGTTGAGCCGGTCCGCGTTGTTGATGGTCTCCCGGTTGTAGCGCCCGGAGACCGTCACATTAACGGTTCTGGCCAGAGTGAGTGTATCGGTGAAATACAGGCTCCAGTTCGGAATCAGGCCGTGCAGATTCACGCGAGAGTCGATGGGATTGGCAGTCGATCCATCCTGCCAGGCGGGCACATTGGTAATGGTGTAGTTGGGATTCAGATAACCGTAGGCTGTATTCTGCGTGTAGCCGACGCTGCCGCGGTCCAAAGTCGCTCCGGCTGCGAACTGGTTGTGACCGATATGTGGGGACGTCACCCATGTGATCTGTCCGGAAAATCCGTAGTCGTTCTCGACTTCTTTCGAGTAGATGGTGACAGCATCGCACCTCTCGTCCGGGTCGTTCTGTGCGAGGGCATTCGCGATGCAACGCCACTTCGGAAATGGAGTATTTGCCGCGGTCGCGCCACTCGCCGGAACCCCGGTATAACCAGCTGCAGTCAGCGCCGCCTGTTCCGTAGCGTTCGGCTGATAGATATTGTTGCCGAGAGAGTCGGTGTTGAAATTTGGATTAATCCCTTCCGTTCGGATATTGCGGAACCATGCGTTGCCCGTGAATGTCACGGACGGGTTGAATGTGTGGCGGGCGATCAAATTGAAAGAAGGGGAGCGGTCGGCGATCCTGTCGGGGATGGTATAGACGCTCGAATAGTTGGCGGCGAGCAGGCGGTAGTCCTGCAGCCCGTTACCCGTAAGAGTGTTATATGCATAGCTCGTGGTGAACGCGAGATCCGTCTTATCGGTACGCCAGCCCAGCCGCACGAATCCCTGACGGACATCTGAAGGCGAGCTGAGTCTCCAGCCCGATTCGTGGAACCCGTTCCCTGCCAGGAACCAGTTGAACCCAGTCGCTTTGCCGCCGCCATAGGAGCCCTGAACCGCTTTGCGCCCACTGCTGCCGTAAGTCGCTGTTCCTTCGAGAGCCGGATGGGTCACGCCGTCTTTGGTCTGTACTGAAATCGCGCCACCCAGCGTGTTCAGTCCGAACAGGGGATCCGATCCGGACAGCAGCGTCAGCTCCGAGATGGCATTCTTAGGGATCAGGTCCCAGCTCACCACATCGCCGAAGGGCTGATTTTGACGCACGCCATCGAGGTAGACCGAAATGCCTTCCGGCGTCCCAAGCAGCGGGGAGGCGGTGTAGCCGCGGAAATTCACGTCGGGCTGATAAGGATTCCCCTGCGTTTCATTGAGAGAAACGCCGTTCAGGCGGCGGTTCATGAAGTCGGAAAGATCGAGCGCGCCGCTGCTTTCGATATCGGCCGCGGTAGCAGTCTGTACAGGACCCGCGATCTGGTCTTTGTTCAGGTCGGTTCCAGCAAGCGGCGTCGCTGCCACCACATCCACCCTCGAAGACTGAGTGCCGATTGTCAGCGTGACGATTCGCAAAACGGGTGTTGCGGATTCGACATCAATCTCGATATTCTGCGTCGCGAAACCGGCTTTCGAGATTTCAAGCCGGTAGTGGCCCAGGGGCACATTGCGAAACTCACCGGCACCGTGGGAATCGGTCTGTGAGGTCTGAGAGCCGAGCTTGAGGGAAGCCTGCACGGCAGCGCCCGATGGATCTTTTACTTCGATTCGAACGGTACCGGTGATCTGCTGCGCCCGGAGCGGGGCAATGGCCACTGCGAGCGCCAGAAGGAACAGAAACAATCCTGTTCCAATTCGATGTCCCAATGGGTCCATATAGATAAGTTCTCGCGGGGAACGTTTGTTCACTGTTTTTCATAGGCCGGAGAAAAAATACTGAACAAAACCGCGGGCGGCGGAACGTAGAATATGGATAGTTCCATGCCGCCCCGGTTTCCAGGTTCGCTTGTGATCCCGCTGCTGCCCATCGGATCGGCGGCGAGGCCCTCGAACGCCCGGGGGCAACTTCACGACGAGATTGCGGCGATTTTCGACCTGCTCCGTGACCCGATACTTCGGTACCTGTGGACGCTCGGCCTAGAGATCCCGGATGGTGAAGAGGTCCTCCAGGACGTATTCCTTTCGCTGTTCCGGGATCTGGAGCGCGGCCACCAAATCGATAACGTTCGTGGCTGGCTATTCAAGGTGGCTCATAATCTGGCACTTCGGCGGCGCTACCGAACGCTCCGCGGGGCGGAGACGCAACTGAATACAGGAAATGAAGAACGCACCGCCGATCCCGCTCCCAACCCGGAAGACCGGTTAGCGAATCGACAGGCTCAGAAGCGTGTAATGGCGGTGGTCAAAGCATTGCCGGAGCAGGATCGCCGGTGTCTTTTTTTGAGGGCGGAAGGGCTGCGTTACCGGGAGATCGGCGAGGTTCTCGATATGTCCCTGGGCGCCGTATCCCTGTCACTTACCCGATCTTTGGCGCGCATTGCTCGGTCCGCCGAAAGGTAATGGTTGAATATGAAGCACCCGGATTCGCATCTTTCCGATGAGCAATTGGTCCTCGACTTGGAGGGGGAACTGTCCGCTGACGAGGAAAAGCTGGTGCGGGCGCACCTCGCTGCGTGCTGGGCGTGCCGCACGCGCAGGCACGAATTCGAAGTAGCGATTGCCGATTTCGTTCAGCTCCAGAAGCGGGAATTCGAGCCGGAATTACCGCCGGCAGCCTGCCCACGGGCTCTGCTCAAGGCGAGGCTGGCAGAATTATCGGCAACTGGTCAGATCGAAGCCTCAAAAAAGAGGCGTTCATACTGGTTTCCTGTCCAGGGAGGATTGAAATCGGCAGCCGCGATCTGTGCCGTGCTGGCGCTTGGTCTCACCATCGGCCGTTTGGCTGTGGAACGCGAAACCCGCTCGACCGAGCGCGCCGGGTACTATTCGATGCCTGACGCTCGCCTCACCCCGGGCGCGGCGGTGCTCCTGAGCCTGCCCGTCGTGTGTGCGCAACCAGGTGAGGGGAATAGAGCCGTCCCCATCGCACTCGAGCGAAGGGTTTTTCAGGAATATGGAATTCCGAGGGCGGATCCGCGGGCTTATGAAGTGGACTACCTGATCACGCCTGCGCTCGGAGGGGCGGATGACATTCGTAATCTCTGGCCGCACTCTCAGCGGTCTGTTTGGAACGCTCAGGTAAAGGACGCGCTCGAGGATCGGCTTCGAGAGATGGTCTGCGACGGGCGTCTGGATTTGGGGGAAGCGCAGCAGGAGATCGCGACCAACTGGATTTCCGCATACAAGAAGTACTTCCATACGGATGAACCACTGAAGGAGCATCGCAGATAAGATGGGGCGTGTTTTTTTGCGCTCTTGTTTGAGGTGTTGAATTCAGACCGTGGCCCACCGCGTCGAAGATTACGCGTTGATCGGAAATGGCTCAACCGCGGCATTGGTTTCGCGTTCTGGCTCAATCGATTGGATGTGTGTCCCCATCCCGCCAGTGGGAGATGGCGCCGTGGAACGATAAAGGTCTTGGAGCGCCTAAATCTTCCTTCGCGTGAGGGGTTTGCCGCGTCCTTTCCTCCAGCTTGCCGGAAAACCCCAGTTGTTTTAGAAACTGATACGTCCGTTGAACTGGATCTCGCGAGCGGTGAAAGTCGTCGACGCTAGCGCGCCAAAGCCCGTGCTGTTAATATTTGGCGCCGCGGATGGCAGATTAAAGTTCGGATGGTTGAAGATGTTGAACATCTCAGCGCGGAACTCAAACGTGATCCGTTCGGTGAGCCTGGTTTTCTTGACGAAGTTCATGTCTACCTGGTGGAGATGCGGCCCGGAACAGGCCTTGTAAAGTCCATGATCTCCCAGCGAACCGGGGCTCGGATTCGCCAGCACCGTTTGGTTAGCCCCCAGCGTGGAGCCCGGCGCCGCGGTGGGCGAGGTATTAAAACTGATATAGTTCGTGGGCAGATAAAGAGCTCCTCTGGCAGGATCTTCGTACACGCCCACCGCGGAGCAGACGGCGCTATCGCTTCCCCCGACTGCAACCGCGGGATTTGCGGCCGAGTCGCCAGTGCGATTTATGGTGCCAAGCCCGGAGGCTATGGTGATAGGAATGCCAGAACGCGAAGTCCAGAGGCCGCCGGTCTGCCAGCCCTCCAGCACTTTCCCAAGCACGCCACTCGAAGCCCAACGACGGCCGCGTCCCACCGGGAACTGATAGACGCCATTCAAATGGAAGGTATGGCGAATATCGAAGTCCGCACGGGTACGGTCGTACGCCGGATTGTTAAAGTTCAGCGTGGAGTTTACCTCACTCTGCGATCCGGTTACGCCCGAGTTCGATAACACCTGCGACCAGGTATAGTTCGCTCCGAACTGTAAGCCGCGGGCAAGCCGGCGACGTAAGTCGATTTGCAAGGCGTTGTAGCTCGAGCTCATCCCGTTGGTGAGCTCTTCATCGAAAGCTGTCAGCGGATTCGGGAGGAAGAAATTCGCGGGCAACGCGCCCAGTCCTTTGCACCCGCTACCGACCAGGAACTGCTGCGTGCAGTTGTTGCTCACCAGAAACCAGAACTGACCGGGCGCTTGCTGGCCGGCGTTGAATGTATTGGTGAAGGTACTGTTCGAGAAGAACGAAGTAGGGAAATTGATCTGCTGCAATACGGGCAATGCCCCCTGGCCGGGCAGGCCTCTATTATCGAATCCAAGCGTGCCGGATGCCGAACCAGTGCAGGCGACCCGATTAGCGGCGCAAATGGAGTAATTTGTAGCGGCTTGCTGAAACTCACCCAGCAGGGCCGGGGTCACGTTGGGTTGATCCAGATCATTCCCTCGATAGAGACCGGTCGCGTGGTTACCCACGTAGCGGACCTCAAGCGCGGTGGCTGGCGTGAGCTCGCGCTGCACCCCGATGGACCATTGCTGGACATAAGGCGACTTCATGTTTGGGTCGATCGCGTAGATGCCGGATCCGCCTGTCGAGGAAAAGCTGGCCAGGAAATTCTTATATTGCGGCTGCGGAACCGCGAATGGAGGAGGAGATAATACCTGGTTGATGTTGGGATTCAAGACGGCCAGAGGATCTCCGGCAGTTGGGCTGTCCGCGACGCCGGTGTGCAGGCCCAGGTCACTGGTGGTGACATTGCTGATAATCGTTAACGTATCGCGAACATAACTGATGGAATACCCGGCACGGATCACGGTCTTCGGAGTCACCTCCCACGCGACCCCGATCGAAGGGGCGAAGTTGTTGTATCGCGTCTGCCAGAAAGGTTTGCCATTGCTGGCTCCGCCCGGAACCAGTTGGGTGGAGGACGACAGATTTGCCAGCAGGTCGCTGTAAGTGACACTGGAGCTCGGATGGAAAAGGGGTCCATACGGAGTCACGTCGCCCAGCTCGTTGCCAGGCACCAGCATGCGTTTATTCACCATGTCGGGCGCCGGCACGACTTCCCAGCGCACTCCCGCGATTACCGTGAGATTCGGCCGTACTTTCCAGGAATCCTGGCCGTAAAAGTTATAGGATCGTTCACGAATCCAGAACGCGTCCGTCAGGCCCGAGACATAGCCTTGACCGGGAATGGCGTTGTACGTCTCCGAGACGTTGTTGACCAAGCCGACCAACGAGTCGTAGATATTTTGCGCTCGCGTGCACGCGCTGCTACCCGCGCTGCCGGAGGGCAGATTGGGAAACCCCGCACAGTTATTCAACCCGTCCGTATTGGTGGCGTTGGATCCCAGCGCAACTACGGGGATCACACCGCCGTTTACGCCCGACCCGCCCGCGAAATCGTTAAAGCGATGGGTGGAGGCGGAGCTGATGAGCAGGCCCATTTTGAAGGTATGACTGCCCTTGACCTTGGTGAAGTTATCCGAAAGGGAATAGAAAGGAGAAAGCCGGCCTTGAGGATCGAACGCATATTCGGGATTTGACATGGCGTTCGAAGCCGGGTTGGGAGACTGATTGGCCACTCCGGGAAAATATACGTTGAAAGTTCTCTCAAAAGGCGGTGGAAGGAAAGTGTTGTCGGGACGGCTGAACCCGAAGCGAACCTCGTTAAACGCGGACCCGCCGAAGCTGGAGTTTATGGCCAGTGCGGCCAGGGCCTGATGGAAATTCGTGAACTCCTCAGGATCGCAGACCGAGCCGACACAATTCGTCGCGATGCCTTTCGGGAATTGCGCATCCGCGCCAGGCGTGGTGGCGTCGTGCTCCCAGTGCCATTCGGCCTCCAGCCAGTGAGTGCCCCATTTATGCGATTCGAGAATCTTATGATCAATGCGCAGATCGTAAAGTTTGTCCAACTCCGCGCCTGCCGTGTTGAAATTGACCCCGACCAGGTTTACACCATCGCCGACCGACGGATTCACGGTGATCGCTCCGCCGGCGACCGGCAGCGGTGTGGCGCCAATCAGCGTCTGGGTAAAGGCGTTGATCGGCAGGTTTCGCGAGCTCGCGGTCAGCAGGTTTACCGTATGGCTGGCTCCGTCGGCGCCCTGATACGTGAACATCCCCGCGCGGGCCGCAGCGGAGAGGACGGTTCTGGTATCGGTGTTCTCGAAATTGCGCTGGAAGACGGAATAGGAGAAGAAAAAGAATGTCCGCTCCTTGCCGTGGTAAATCTTTGGAATATCGACGGGACCGCCGATGCTGCCGCCGTAACGGTTCTGCCGCAGAATCGGCCGCGGAGTGCCGGTGAAATTGTTGCTCCACGTATTCGCGTTGAAAGCATTATTACGACCGGCATAAAAGACGCTGCCGTGGAACTCATTGCCGCCGCGGGCCGTCGTCATACGGATTTGAACGACTCCGTCACCCGAGTCGGAGCCGGTGTTTTGTCCGGTGATGCTGAATTCCCCGATGCTTTCAAGTGTGATATTTCCGGCTGCGGCGAAGCCCGACGTTTTGATGAAGCTGTCGCGTACGTCAATTCCGTCTTGCACGAGATTATTACTGGAGCCGCGGAGGCCGTTCATGATGGACGCGCCGGACGTTGCCGCTCCGGTGGAGGTCACTCCCGCCATTTGAGTGGCAAAATCCAATGGATTGCGCGTCGTCGAGGGCAGGTCGACGATTTGATTGCGATCCACGTGAGTCTTCAACTCGCTCGACGCACTATCGACCGGCGCCTGAATGTCTTCGACGGTGATCGCCTCATTCGCCGCGCCGACGATCAACGTTGCCCTCAGACTGGTTTCCTGGGCGGTGATGACCTGTACGTTAGCCGCTTCCCATGGGCGAAAACCAGTGGCGACGATCTTTACCAGGTAAGTTCCAAAGGGGAGGCCGGGAATGGTGAAAGTACCCTCGCTGCTGCTTTGAGTTGTGGAGGTGGTTCCAGTGCTGGTGTCGGTGGCCGTAACCTGAACGCTGGGCACAACCGCCCCCTGCGAGTCGAATACCGTTCCCGTGATCGAACCGCGCTGCGCGAGGGCGGCGGGAACCGCGATGAACAACATCGTTACGAGCAACAGGATCTTGGCTTTCATAGTCCTCTCCTTGACGGCATCTTTGGACCTCTTACGGTCCTCGAAACGCTAACGTGCTGGTGACTGAGATTTCGTCGGAGAGGTAAGCCAACCGCCCAACCCTATCCGAGTCAACGGTGCGGGACAGCGCCTGCAAAGTTGATCGAGAACGGCCAGTAAGACTTCAGACGTGCGGCTCACCCGGGCCGCCTTCGAGAGTCTGAAGGTTACTCCGCGCGCGACGTCATCGGGCCGGCGTGCTTTACGTATTTATCGAACCACTGAAATTTTTCCCAAAGGACGTGCTCAATGGTCTCCTTGCCTCGATAGCCGTGGGCCTCATCGGGCAGAAAGACCAGGCGGACCGTGCCGCCGTTGCCGCGGATCGCTTGATACATGCGATCGCTCTGAATCGGGAACGTTCCCGAATTGTCGTCCGCGGCTCCATGAATCATCAGAATGGGATCCTTGATCTTGTCGGCGAAAAAGAAGGGCGACATCTTGACGTACGTGTCGGTGGCCTCCCAGAAGGAACGGCGTTCGCTTTGGAATCCGAAGGGCGTTAGTGTGCGATTGTACGCGCCGCTCTCGGCGATTCCGGCGCGGAACAGGTTGCAGTGCGCCAGTAGATTGGCGGTCATGAACGCCCCATAGCTGTGGCCGCCCACGCCAACTCGATTGGGATCGATCACGCCCATCTCAGCGGCCTTGTCGATGGCTGCTTTCGCGTCGGCGACGATCTGCTCGACGTAGGTATTATTTACAACGTCGATGGTGCCCACTACCGGCATTGCGGCGTTTTCAAGAACGGCGTAGCCATCCAGAAGGAAGAACAATTCGGAATAGCCGGTGATGGAGGTGAACCGGTTCGGCGATCCTTGAATCTGGCCGGCCGTATCCGCGTCATTATATTCGCGAGGATAGGCCCACATCACGGCGGGAAGCTTGGTCCCGGGCTGGTAGTCGGGCGGCAGATACAACTCCATCGAAAGCGGAACGCCGTCGGCACGTTTATACGTCACCAGTTGCTTGGTAATCCGGCGAACCCTAGGAGCGGGGTCTTTGTAGCTGGTTAGTTCCTTTTCACTCGATCCGTTGTGCAGAAAATAATTAGGGGGCTCGGTGGTGCTTTCCCGCCGGGTGATGAACGATTTGCCCTGATCGTCGAGAACCGCTTCCACTACCTCATACTTGTCCGGAGCGCTCTCGAAAACACGTTCGCTCTTCATCGTATCCAGATTGAAGCGATCGAGAAATGGATGATCGCCGTTTGGAGACGCTCCGTCGCCCAGCAGTAGAATGTTTTGGCCCGACTGCATCAGGGTCGAATCGCCGCCTCCACCGCCACGCCCGCCGCCTCCACCTCCGCGTCCGGCTTGCGTGCGCCGCTCCACCGGACGGCCGGGATCCTTATAGCGATCCTGCGAGTTGCGGCTCCAGATCAGCTTCGCTTCGGCGTTGGGTTTAGAGGGATCCACTTCGAACGTGCGCAATAGACGAGAAATGCGGGCTTGGTCCTCAATCAGCGCAAAATCTTTACCGAACTGAATCCCCGCGAAGCGTTCCTCGGTCTTGAAAATCTCCGCCGGTTTCGAACTGAAAGGAGCTTTAATCGCCATGATCCGGTCGCGATGCGGCACCTTCTCCTTGGGATTGCCGCCATCGAGGGCTTCTTCCCAGAAAATCGTGGCAGGCTGATTCGCCACCCAGCGAATTCCACGGGGTCCGGTCTGCACGCCGCCGAGCGGGATGTGAGCCGGCAGGGGGATGCTCGCCACCTTATAAGCAAGTTCGCCGGATGGCGTCCATACTTCCACTTCCTTGGGAAATTCGCGATGCGGATGCAGATATGAGAACGGGCGGTGCTCGCGCACGATCAGAAGATGCGATCCATCGGGCGACGGGGTTACTTCATCCATAATTCCGGGCTTGCCGATCGCCGTAGCGGTTCCCGCGGTCGCATCCGACTTTCATGAGCTGCGCCGTCGCATAGTATTCAAACAGATCCTCATCGTGGGGATTCTGCAAGAGATCTTCGTAGGTGGCGACGCCTATTGCGTGACCGTCGGTCTCCTGAACTGCAGGACCTCTGGGGACTCGCGGCTCAGCCGGGGCGGCTGCGCGATTGGCGGGAACGGCTCTTACGATCAGCGTCCGATTGTCGTCCATCCAATCAATCGGGTCGCCGAGTACGGCGTTTAGCCGCACGCCATCGATCTTGTGCGTCTTGCCGGTCGCCGGATCGCCGAGCCACAACTCGATGACGCCCGCGCTGGTGGTGTTGCTAAACGCGAATTGCTTGCCATCGCGCGACCATCGCAATCCGCCTGTGCGCGACCCCGGCGGCAGCGCAACCGGAATCTTGGTTCCTTCGGGCAGCTTCACCAGCGTAATGGACGTGTTGTATGGGGCCAGATGCAGGCCGTTGGTGTGCGGATCGATACGGATGCCCGCCAGGCGCAGCATCGGCGCCGACACGTCCCCAATCGACGGATAGCGCGCCGATTGAGACAACGTCGCGAAGGTTCGGGTCGGATTCACTGCCCAGACCCGGCAGTTGAGGAGCATTCAGGATATCCAGCATCTCCTTTGGCGGCTTCTGATAAACCAGTTGGTCCGCCAGGACCGGGACCGTTAAGGCCAGAAGAAAGAACGTTCGCCGCATCGTTCCCCTTTACGATTGCATATCCGAAAGCGAATCAGCAGAATTCTCTTTTGCGTTCCGATACTTATACACCCCCTTAATTTCCTTGTCAAGCCTAAGGGTGCCTAAAGTGCGGATTTTATCTGTTGATGGGAGTGGAAAGGGTGAACGATGGAATCACGGTTTACCAATCGAGAGTGCTCTTAGCGCGGCCAATTGCGGTTCAATTCCGTGTTGATCGGGTTCCTCATCCTGCCGTAAAAGGTTAAGATGTTCTCTCGCAATTCGGGTGACACGCCGGCGGTTTTTCTTGGCTAGTTTTACAAGCAACGTGTCGTAGGTTCTATCGGTAAGTAGATATTCACCCGGTTTCACCGAGTTTCCGGTATCCAAATCGAGATTGGCGATTCTGAGAGGGCCAGCCTTCGCCTGGGCGAAGGACTGGCGATCGCGCTTGACCGCCGCATCGAAACTGTCTTCAAACATTTTCTCGGTTTCAGGCGTCGGAACTTTGAACCCCAACCCCTTCAACGGACCGAACTTCGGTATCAAACGGAATACGATCGCGAGCGTGCGCGCGCCGAACCCCGGATGCTCGTAGGTGGTGCCCCAGTCCTTCTCGAAGCTCGACCGCCGGAGGTTATAGAGAAACTGTTTTCGGGAAACGGTTGGCTGGTCCTTCATAATCTCGGCGCTTTTAGTAGACCAGGCAGTTTTCGTGAGTGTGGGAAGCATGCTGCCGACCGTGAAGCGATAGGTGCCGAGGGCGAGGTCCAGGGTACGGAAAAGATCTTTGAGGTCCAGGCCGTAAGTCTTCTGGAATGCGCGGTCCAACAACTCTTTGGAAACTTCAAATCCGATGAAATCGTGATATGCCTGAGGCGCGTAATGGCCGCGCGCCACCTGCAGCACATCGAAACCGAACTCGGTCTTAAGGTGGGCTGAGGGATTGTCCGCATAGGTCACATCATCCCCAAATTTCTTTCGCAATTTCGGAAATAAGATGGGAACCGAACGGTTGACGGCTATCGCATGACCGTCCACATCCGCGCCGTAATGCGCGAGCGCGCCGAGCGCGAAGGCATGTTCGTCAAGGGTTTGAGCGTCATCCAGCAGCGCCTGCAGAAAATCCGCACTGCGCACGTAATGGACTAGATCGCTAAAGAGGTGGCTGGCGAAGGGATAATAGCCGAGGTCCTGAATGATGCAACCGCCGTAAGCGTAAGCATGGGCCTCCTTGAGCTGGTCTTCGCTTGCGTCCGGAAAGTCCTTGAGAAGCAGCGGCCGAATGGAGTCAATCCAAAGGGCGTCGATGATGGCCTCATGAGTCAGGACCGAGTAACTCCGGGCCTCGGGCGGGAAGCCAAGCAAGAAGATGACACAGAAAGCGGCTGTTACGGTGCGGTTGATCACGAGTGGACGACAAAAATGCTCATCGGGTAGTCGCGCCGGGTGGCTCCGCTACAGCGAGCGAGACAGCTTGCGCACACCCACCATCAACTCTAGCGCATATTCCATTTCCGCGACGACCTTCCTGTGGAAGGCGAGGGTTCGAGGCAACCAGAAACGCCAATTCATCTCATCCTTATGGCTTGGATGCAAAACAGTATAAGGCTTCGTCGGTTCGCAAGTAGATCCGGCCCTCGGAGAGGGCGGGGGTGGCGAAAGCGCCTTCACCGAGATCGTTCACGGCCAGCACATCCCAATCGCGTCCGGCTCGGAGAACGGCTAGTTTTCCTTCTTCGCTCAGGATGAAAATCCGGCCTTCGGCGGCCACGGGAGACGCGGAGTATCCGCCCAGCGCGCCGGTGACGCGGCCAGTCTTGAATACCTCGCCTGAGGCGGGGTTGAAGGCGGTTAAAATTCCGCCATTCTTGACGACGTACAGGACCCCATCGTAATAGAGCGGCGACGGAATCACGCCGGCGAAGCCTTTGTCGTAGCGCCACAAAACCCGCGGGGCGTCGCCGTCCAGGCGCACGGCGAGCAGGCCTGTGGGCCCGCCTGTATGGCGTCCCCACGCATCCCACTTGTCCGCGGTGATGATGCCGTCGCCGTTCCCCATGTACTTTCCCATTCCGGTGAACATCGCCGTCGTCTGGTGGTCGCTGGTGTCGCCGGGGATGTCCTGGTATTCATCCGGAGTGAGCTGTCCGTCGTGATTCTTATCCAGCCGCGCGAGCATACCTGAGAAAAGGCCCGGCCCGTGATCCGCTCCGTAGCCGAACGCGTAGATGGTGTCGTGATCCAGCACTGGACTGGCGACCATGCCGGGGCTGAGGCCAGACTGGCTGAATACCCGCTTTCCATCAGAGACTCGATGGGCGCCGTATTGGCCCTGCCCGGCGGTCAGAATCAATGGCGCCACGCCTTCCTTGGACAGCCCGGAGGGCGGAGTGTAGAGCAGCGGAGTGCTCCAACCTTCCGATTCCTGGCGCGCGGTCTTCCAGCGGATCTCTCCATTGCGAAGGTCGAAGGCAGCGATATAGGAACCCCCGATCTGGTCGGCGACCAGGATAATCGAATCGCCGGCGAGGATCGGCGAGGCTCCCAGGCCCATCGAGTTGGTGAAGGGACCGAGGGGCACTTTCCACCGGAGCTTGCCGCTGGCGTCGTACGAGACGAGCCCGAGATCCTTGAAGAACACGTAAACGTTTTCCCCGTCGGTGACTGGAGTAATGGCCGCGGGGTTGTTGAGGAGGTTGACATCCTGCTGGTGAGCGCGGCTTTCAACGCGCTCCCACAACAGCCGGCCAGTCAAGCGATCAAAACACTGCGCGATCAGCTTTTCCTTGTCGTACCCGGTGAGGAACACGTGTCGCGCGCTGAGCACTGGAGAGGACTTGCCCGGCCTGACGGGGGTTCTCCAGATGACGTTACGCGACTTGCCGATCTCGATGGGGAAGCCGGTATCTTTCGAGATACCCGAGCCATTGGGACCCCTAAAGCGCGTCCAGTCTTGGTCCTTTGCAGGATCCTGAGCCGCGGATGATACGGTAAACAGGGCGACTTGGAGCAAGCCGGCGCGTAGAAATCGACCTTTCATTTCGCGGCCCAGTATAGCACCGAGTCACTTGGCCCCGGTCACTCCGATGGAAGCTCGAAGAGACGTTTTCCTGTCATCTGTCGTCTAATAGAAACATGACACGGGCCCTCGCAACCATCTTCGCGATCTCGATCGCCTTCGGTGCCGATCCCGAATGGCCTTCCTTTCGCGGACCTTCATCCAATCCAGCCGTTACCAACGCTAACCTTCCCGAAAAATGGTCGACTGCTCAAAACATCGAATGGACAGCCGCCATCCCCGGCCTCGGCTGGTCTTCTCCCATCGTCAGCGGCCGCAGCGTCTTCCTCACCAGCGTCACCACCGACGGCCAAGCCAAACAGCCGCAAAAAGGAACCGAGTATTCGAATGAATACGTCGCGGAACTGTTGAAGCAAGGTCTCAGCAAGAAGGAGATGCTCGATCGCCTCAATGCCCGCGACTTCGAGCTTCCCGCCGAAGTATCGCTTCACTATTTCTTGTACTCCGTTGATCTCGACTCCGGAAAGGTCAAATGGAAGCGCGAATTCTACACAGGCCACCCGCCCGGAGGCCGTCATCGCAAGAACAGCTTTTGCTCGGAAACTCCCGTCACCGACGGCAAGCGAGTGTACGTTTACATCACGAACCTCGGTCTCTTCGCGTACGACCTGGATGGAAATCCGGCCTGGCACACGGAGCTGGAAAATTTTCCGACCATTCTCGATTTCGGTACCGCGTCCTCGCCCGCGCTCCTGGGCAATCTGGTCATCATCGTGAACGACAACGAAAAGCAGCAATTCATCGCCGCCTTTGACAAGAGCACCGGCAAGCAAGTCTGGCGGACTGATCGCACCATCCACGTCAAGGGCTCCGATCGCCAGACCGGCTGGTCGACCCCATATATCTGGAAGAACGCCCAACGCACCGAGATCGTCACCATCGGCCCAGGACTCGCCGTCAGCTACGATGCCGATGGCAAAGAGCTCTGGCGAATCGGCGGCATGTCCGCCATGCCCATCCCGAGCCCCTTCGCTTACGACGGTCTCTTGTACATCAATGGCGGAACCGGCAAAGTGCTGGCCGCGATCAAGCCTGGCGCATCCGGCGATCTTACTACTCCGGACGGAGCCAAGCTCAACGAATTCGTGGCCTGGCTTCAGCCGAAAGCCGGAACCTATCTGCCGACTGAACTTGCTTACAACGGCGGAATCTATGTACTGACCAACACCGGAATCCTCACCCGTTTCGACGCGAAAACCGGCGCGCAGGATTATAAAGCTCGCATTCCGAACGGCGGGGATTTCACCTCATCGCCGTGGGCTTACAACGGCAAGGTATTTTGCCTGAGCGAGGAGGGCAAGACGTACGTCATCGCTTCCGGCGACAAATTCGAGGTGCTGCACTCCAACGATCTCGACGAAATGGCCCTCGCGACCCCAGCCCTGGTCGGTGACCGCTTGCTGCTGCGGACCGAGAATCATCTTTACTCGATCCGCAGCAAGAACTGAGAGCACAAGCATTTTTTGAGCCGCTGTGCGCCCGCAGGAATTAGGGCCTCCAATTGATCCATTCCTGCCAGGATCTGGGATAGCCCGGCCTTGTTGGCTGGTCAATCTGATAGCGGGCGCTTTTCTGTTCAATTTGCGTTGAGCGGGTAATATCGAATAAAAGCACCTCCCCGCCAATGCTTCGATGTTGGCAGCGCCAGGTTTCCAGGGCAGTGCACGCTTCCGTTCACACCGAGCAAGTATCGGGGCTGGTCCTCGTAAGTTATTTGGTGCGGAGAGGGGGACTTGAACCCCCACGAGATTGCTCCCGCTAGCACCTCAAGCTAGTGCGTCTGCCAATTCCGCCACCTCCGCAAGGTGGATTTCTTTTATTTCTTCTGCTGCCCGTTCGGATTCGGGACTACCGGAGCGGGAATTACCTGCTTCTCGCCCTTCTTTCCGTCCACCGAAGGCGTTACTTCAATCGGTACCGTCCCACCGGGCGGCACCTGCGCCGGAGCCCCCTGTTGCTGCTGTCCCGGGACCGGCTTCGTCACCTTTTGCAGCAGTGCCGGCGACCCTCTGCCTCCGCGCGTCGCCATAATCGACAGCGTTAACGAGGTCACCATGAATAACGCCGCCGCAATCGTCGTGGCCTTCGACAGCAGCGTCGCCGAACCGCGCGGCCCGAAGACTGTCTGCGAGCCCATGCCTCCGAATGCTCCCGCCAGATCCGCCGCCTTGCCGCTTTGCAGCAGCACGACGATGATCAGGAACACGCACACAATGATATGAATAACCGTCAAAAGGATAACCATACGACTCCAGGGTGGGATCTCACCAACATCTTAGCATGCATCATTTATATGCCGCGATTCCGGTTACCCGTTCACCGATCACCAGGGTATGGATGTGATCCGTCCCCTCGTAGGTTTTCACCGTTTCGAGATTGCACAGGTGGCGCATGATCGGGTATTCGTCCATGATTCCGTTTCCGCCCAGCAGATCGCGCGACTGGCGGGCGCATTCGAGCGCCATCCGCACATTATTCCGCTTCAACATCGAGATGTGGGCCGGGTCTAATTTACCCTGGTCTTTTAATCTCCCGATGTGCAACGCGAGCAGTTGCGCCTTGGTGATCTCCGTGATCATGTCCGCCAGTTTTTCTTGAACCAGCTGGTGCGTCGCGATCGGCTTATCGTCAAACTGCTTTCTCAGCACGGAATAGGACCGCGCGGTTTCATAGCAATCCATCGCGGCGCCGATCACTCCCCAACCGATCCCGTAGCGCGCCTGTGTCAGGCATCCTAGTGGACCTTTCAACCCTTTGGCTCCCGGCAGCATTGCGGATTCGGGCACTCGGCAATCATTGAAAGCCAGGCTGGATGTTACCGACGCACGCATGGACAGCTTGCCATGCAATTCCGAAGATGAGAACCCGGGTGTGTCTTTTTCGACCAGGAATCCGCGAATCCCTTCAGGTGTACGTGCCCATACGATCGCGATGTCGGCGACCGACCCGTTCGTGATCCAGGTTTTCTCGCCGTTGATCACCCAGTCTGAGCCTTGCAGGACCGCCTTGGTCAGCATGCCCGCCGGGTTCGATCCGAATCCTGGCTCGGTGAGACCGAAACAGCCTAACGCTTCCCCGGATTGCAGCTTGGGGAGCCATCGCTGCTTCTGTTCCTCCGTGCCGTAGGTGTAAATCGGGTACATGACCAGCGCGCCTTGCACGCTGGCGAAGCTGCGGATGCCGGAGTCGGCGCGCTCCAGCTCCTGCATGATCAAGCCGTATTCGACGTTGTTCATCCCCGCGCACCCGTAGCCTTCGAGGTTGGCTCCGAAGAACCCAAGCTTGCCCATTTCAGGCACCAGCTCGCGCGGGAATTTCGCGTCGCGAAATGCATCGCGCATCAGCGGCATCACGCGCTCGTCGACAAACTGCCGCGCGGTCTGCCGAACCATTAATTCCTGTTCGGAGAGCAGGGAATCTATTAAGAGGTAATCTACACCGGGGAATCGAGACATGCAGAAACTATTCTAGCGGGTGACGGCCTTCAGGGGAGTAACAACAGGAAGGAGTGGGGACCCGGCCCCACTCCGCTACTTCTTGTGGATCATGATGTTTCCGTTATACGTGACGAACTGCATCTCTGGACCGCCTCCATTGATCGTGCCGAACATCGTCTTGTCCACCTTGACGTGATACCGGCCGCCATTCTTGCGTTGATCGTCTACCACCGGCGCATGGGAGCTGTCCACCTTCACGTCGAAATCGGTAAAGATATCGCCGTTGTCACTTTTCATTTTCAGATTGGCCTTGACGTCGGCCGGAAGGGTTACGTCGATGGTGCCGTTTATGGTTGAAAAGCTCATCGTCTTGTTCGGCGTTACGTGGTCTAGCGTAACCGTCACGCGTCCATTCATCGAATTC
>CAVPKR010000167.1:0-18040 GCA_963705675.1 Terriglobia bacterium | reverse complement strand
TCGGCCAGCGGCGAAAACGCGGCCGCCGTCGCCGCCGCGAAGGCCATCAGTTGTCCGTTGATGGAAGCCGGCGGCGTGCGCGGAGCCCGCGGCGTCCTGATCAACATCACCGGCTCCAGCCGCTTGGGCTTGCATGAAGTGAACGAGGCCTGTACGCTGATCCGCGAAGCCGCGCAGAATGAGGACGTGCAAATCAACTTCGGGGTGGTCATGAACGAAGCGATGGGCGACGAAGTGAAGATCACGGTGATCGCTACCGGCTTCCAGCGCGAGAATCTGCCCGCTATTTCCAGGAAGAATCAGCGCGGCGCGGAGATTCCAGCGAGAGCTCCCGAACCCGAGCCGCCGCAAATGGAGCTCCCCTCTGAACCCGAGCCCATGTACGCCGAACCTCCGCCGCAGCTTCCGGTCCATGAAGATCCGCCCATCGTGTCCGGTGCGGTAGCGAACGGAGCTGACGCGCTGTTCGACGATCTCGACGTCCCGGCCATCCTGCGGCGCGATCGCAGAATGATTCAGTAGGGTTAGCCGATCAGATGCAGCACGACGCTCCGCCGATGCGGCGCGCTGCGATGCTCGAACAGGTAGATGCCCTGCCACATCCCGAGGGCCATGCGCCCGTCGATAACTGGAATGGTTAACTGAGTCTGCGTCAGCGCGGCTCGCAAGTGCGCCGGCATATCGTCCGGCCCTTCAGCCGTGTGTCTATAGCGCGGATCTTGTTCCGGGGCCAGCCGCTCGAAGTAATCCGCCAGATCGAGCACGACGTCGGGATCGGCATTTTCTTGAATGATGAGAGACGCCGAAGTATGCTGGCAGAACAGCGTCAGCAGTCCCGTCTGGACCGTGCAGGTTTGCACCCACTTCGCGATCTCGCCTGTGAACGGATACAGCCCTTTCCCTCGCGTCCGAAGCTCAAGAACACGACTATACTGTTTCACCTTGGCTCGATCGGTCCTGAGGTGGGTAAGGAGGAGTCGTCCATGGAATGCCATGCCCGCGCGGCCCGCGCCGCGTTTAGCAACTTCAACAGAAAAAATAATTCGAGCATCAACCCGATGGGCGAGAGGTCACCCTCTGCCAGCGAAAGAAAGATCGAAAAGACGCCCAGCAGAAGCCCCGTTATCGACCAGCCGATCGACATCGAGCGAATCCTAAATGCGATCCATCCCAGCAGCGCTGCAATAATCAGCGAGGCGCCGGACGCGGCAATTCTGGCATCCGTCGGACTTCTGGAAATCGGCTCGCCCGAGAACAGAGAAATAAGCGCCAACGCGCCTGCCAATAGCGCCGCGGCTATGTACCACTTCGCAGCGGCTCTCGAAACACGTTTTGCGGCTGCACGGTTTGGGAAATTCGGCCAAAGCTCGCGCAGCCTTCGCTTCACTACTCCACCGTCACACTCTTCGCAAGGTTCCGAGGCTGATCCACGTCGCATCCACGCCGCACTGCGATGTGATATGCCAGCAGTTGCAGCGGCACCACTTCCAGAATCGGGAGCAGGAGCTCATTAGTTCGCCCGATGCGAATCACGTGATCCGCGATCTTGCCCACTTCCTCATCGCCTTCGCATGCCACCGCGACTACGATGCCCTCGCGAGCTTTCACTTCCTGGATGTTCGACAGCGTCTTCTCATACAAGACGCAGCTCATCGGGTCGGAAAGATCGCGCGTCGCGATTACGACGGTCGGCAGGTTGCTGTCGATCAGCGCGTTCGGCCCATGCTTCATTTCCCCCGCGGGATAGCCTTCAGCGTGAATATACGAAATTTCCTTCAGCTTCAGCGCGCCTTCGAGCGCAATCGGGAAATGCACCCCGCGCCCCAGATATAGGAAATCCGTCGCCCGGTAGAGGATTTTGGTCAGCTCCTCATAAATCGATTCATGCCGTAGAATCTCTTCGAGCAACTGGGGAACCCGCAGCAACTGGTCGACCAGTTTACGCGATGTTTCCATATCCAAAGATTCGCGATTCTGTCCCAGGTACATCGCGAGCAAAAACAGCGCCGTCAACTGGCCCGTGAACGCCTTGGTTGACGCGACCCCGATCTCCGGACCCGCATGCGTGATGATGGTCCCCGACGCTTCGCGCGTGATCATCGATCCCACTACGTTGCAGATCGCCAGCGTCTTCGATCCCTTCTGTTTGGCCTCTCTCTGCGCCGCCAGCGTGTCGGCTGTTTCGCCCGATTGGGAGATGACTACCGTCAGCGTTTCCTTGCCGACAATCGGATCGCGATAGCGGAACTCGCTGCCGTAATCCACTTCCACCGGCACGCGCGCCAGCCGCTCGATCATGAACTTCCCGGCCTGCGCTGCATGCCAGCTAGTCCCGCACGCGACGATCCGCACTTTCTGAAATTCCTTGAATTGCTTGGCCGAAATATCCATCTCGTCCAGGAAGATCCGCCCGGATTCCTGTCCCACGCGGCCTAGCGTAGTATCGCGTACCGCGCGCGGCTGCTCAAAGATTTCTTTGAGCATGAAATGCTTGTAGCCGCCCTTTTCGGCCATGATCGGATCCCACAAAATATGCGAGACCTGGCGCTTCACCGGCCGCCCGTTGAAGTCCGTCAGGTGTACGCCGTCTTCGTTCAGCACCGCCATGTCGCCGTCGGCCAGGAAAAACATGTCGCGCGTGTGGCTCAGAATCGCCGGGACGTCTGACGCGACGAAATATTCCTCCATCCCCCAGCCCCACCACCACCGGCGGACCCGACCGTGCCGCGACAATTTTATGCGGATCTTTTTTGGAAATGACGCTCAGCGCGAACACCCCGGTCAATTGGCGCACCGCATCGCGTACGGCGTTCTCCAAATTCCCGTCGTAATACTTTTCGATCAGGTGCGCGATCACTTCGGTATCGGTTTCGGTGCAGAAACGATGGCCTTCCTCCTGCAATTGATGCTTCAGCGACAGATAATTCTCGACGATCCCGTTATGCACTACCACGATGTCGCCGTGGCAATCGCGATGCGGATGCGCGTTCTCTTCCGTCGGCCGTCCGTGTGTCGCCCAACGCGTGTGGCCAATTCCATACGTGCCCTCAATCGGACTCAGCCGCAGCGCGTCTTCCAGATTCCGCAGCTTTCCCTGCGCGCGGCGCACCGAAGCGTCCCGTCCTCTTCGAGTACCGCGATTCCCGCCGAATCGTACCCCCGATACTCCAGCCGCTTCAAGCCATCGATGATAATAGGGACCGCTTTACGCGGGCCGATGTAGCCGACAATTCCGCACATATTCTATTCTAGAAACTCCACCCGGTATTCTTCGATCACCGGATTGGCTAGTACGTCCTGGGCGATCTGGTTCATCTCGCTCTCCGCTTCCGCCCGCGCAGCTCCCGGCACGATGTCGATATCGAAAAATTTACCCTGCCGGACCCCCGCAATGGACTTGTGCCCCAGCCCGTTCAGCGCCCTCTGAATGGTCTGCCCCTGCGGATCGAGCACCGTCGATTTAAACGTTACGTACACGCGAGCCTTCATATAGTCATAATAGATGACTAGGAGCCTCCCATCGTCTCAGTTTCGGTCCTGGCATCTTCGAGCGCTGGCAACGCCACCCTGGTGGCGACCGCCCGGACTCGTCTCCTGATCGATGCCGGTCTCAGCCGCAAAGAAACCTTCGAGCGCATCGCCGCCTCGGGGATCGACTCCGGCTCCATTGACGCCATTCTGATCACGCATGAGCATAGCGATCACTGTGCCGGCCTTGTCGCCATCGCCCGCAAGCTGGACGTCCCGGTATATCTATCGCGGCTCACCGCTCCCGCCGTGGCTTGGGGCGAGTTCACGCCTAAACTGGAGCTGTTTCAGGCCGGCGCCAGCTTCACCATCGGCGATATCGACGTCACCAGCTTTACCATCCCGCACGACGCGGCCGATCCGGTGGGCTTTTCACTCAAAGCCGAAGGCATCAAGATCACCATCGCCACCGATCTCGGCTATCTGCCCGATTCCATCCGCTTCCATTTGTGCGGCTCGGATGTCCTGCTGCTCGAATCTAATCACGATCTGGAAATGCTGAAAGTCGGCCCGTATCCCTGGTCGGTGAAGCAGCGCGTGATGGGGCGCATGGGCCACTTATCGAACGATGTCGCCTGCCGCTTCGTCAAGGATCGATCTGGATTACCGGACTTCCACGCTGATCCTGGGCCACCTGAGCGAGCATAACAACCATCCCGAGCTGGTCCGGCTGATGGCTTCGCAAGCGCTCGACGGACGTACGCTATTCACTCGCCTGTTAGTCGCCGATCCCCGTCGCGCGACGGAAATCGATTCACATACTAGAATGATCCCCCGCTACACCCGCCTGGAAATGGGCCGCATTTTCTCCGACGAGAACCGTTTCGCCCAGTGGCTCGAAGTCGAGCTGGCTGCGAGCGAGGCTCTGGCCGAAACCGGCGAAGTCCCCGCCGAGGCCGCTGAAGCTCTCCGCGCCCACGCCGCCTTCGACGTCGCCCGCATCCATGAAATCGAGCGCGAGGTCAAGCACGACGTCATCGCCTTCACCACCGCGGTCTCCGAAAAAATGGCCGCTGCCGGTGCCGCCGAATCGTCGCGCTGGCTGCATTACGGTCTCACTTCTAACGATATCGTCGATACCGCGCAGGCCTTGGTTCTCAAACAAGCTTCGGCGCATGGTCGCTGAAAGCGTTCGGAAGGCCTGCACGACCTGCTCAAGACGCCGCGCCTTCGAGTTCAAGCACACCGTCCAAATCGGCCGCACCCACGGAATCCACGCGGAGCCGATCACTTTCGGCCTGAAACTAGCCCTCTGGTATGACGAAGTCGGTCGCGGCATCGAACGCCTGAAAGCCGCGACCGAAGACCTTCGCATCGGGAAAATTTCCGGAGCCGTCGGCACCTTCGGCCACATCGGCCCCGAAGCCGAGGAGAAAATCTGCGCCCGCCTGGGCCTCAAGCCCGCGCCGATCGCTTCGCAGGTCATCTCGCGCGACCGCCACGCGGCATGGTGTTCCGCGCTCGCTCTTATCGCCGCGCTGCTCGAAAAGATCTCGCTGGAGATTCGCCATCTCCAACGCACCGAAGTCCGCGAAGCCGAAGAGCCTTTCAGCGCCGGTCAAAAAGGCTCCTCCGCCATGCCACATAAGCGCAATCCGGTCACAGCCGAGCAAATCGGCGGCCTGGCGCGTGTCGTTCGGTCCAACGTCCAGGCCGCGTTCGAGAACATCGCCCTGTGGCATGAGCGGGACATCTCACACTCTTCAGTCGAGCGCGTCATCTTGCCCGATTCCGCCATCCTGGTCGATTACATGCTCGCCAAAACCCACTGGCTGGTCGAAGGCATGCGGGTCTATCCGGAGCGAATGCGCCGCAACCTGGATAGTACTCGCGGGTTGATCTTTTCAGGGCAGCTTCTGCTCGACTTAGCGGCCGCTGGAATGCTCCGCGAGAAAGCCTATAGAGTGGTTCAAAGCCATGCCATGCACGCCTGGGAAACCGAGGGTGATTTTCGCGCGGCGGTGGAAGACGATCCTGAAATCCTTTCCTATCTTCCGCTTGAAAGCATCCGCAGGGCCTTTTCGGTGGACCGGTACCTTAGTTATGTCGATCGCATCTTCGACCGTGTATTTCCAGTCAAATAGTGCCAAATCAATAACTTAGGTAGTACCTGAAACGTTCTAGTAAAATCTCGGGGTCGAAATCGGGCGCTTCTGGGTTAAACTGTTGTCGGAAGCTAGGTAAAGATTCGACAACATGAGCCACCCACGAAATCTAGAGTACGATCTGGCGCGGGTTCTTCTTGTCGATGACGATCCCGCCTCCCGTCTGACTCTTCAGACCGTTCTCGAAGCCGGCGGCTATAACGTGGATGCCGCTGCCAGCGCCGCCGAAGCCGTCGGAAAGCTGGACGAGCGTCAATATGAGCTTGTTTTGAGCGACTTACAGATGGAATCCCCGGATTCCGGCCTGAAAGTTTTGGCCCACGCCAAGATGATGGATTACAAGCCGGCCACTGCCCTGATTACGACGTATCAGAACGCCCGTCCGGAGCCCGGTTTTAACCAAAGCTCCTTATTAATCAAGCCTGAAGACGTGCCCGGGCTGCTCGATAAGGTCGCCGACATGATCAGTCAGCGAGCCACCAAACGCCTGGAACGCGAGTTACGGCTCGCCAGCGTTTCCTAGAGCCGCGATCTCTTCTTCCAATCGATCTAATCCGCCCGCAAAAAAGTGATCCCGTGCTTCGATCAGGATTAACTTCTTTGGTTCCAACAGCCCGGCGACGGTGGATTCGATCTGCGCCACCGATCCAAACTGATCGTTCGTGCTTTGAACGAATATCCGCGGAACGGTGCAGTTATCTAAGTAGCTGTGATCTTTATAGATCGCCGGAAACCCCGCGGCGATCACTCGCTGGGGCTTGGGCTCGTCGCCGCAAGCCATCCTGAGCACGATCCTCGAACCAAACGAAAAGCCCGCCAGCGTGAACGGGAGGCCGGGAAACCGCCCCCGCAAATACCTTAGGCACGCCTGGGAATCCGCCAACTCGCCTTCGCCCTCATCGTAAACCCCTTCGCTGAGGTTCACGCCGCGATAATTGAAGCGGAGGACCACGGCACCCGCCCGCCGCAGACCGCGCGCGATTCGGTAGACCACCTTGTTGTGCATGGTCCCGCCATGCTGAGGATGCGGATGGCATACTAGCGCGGCTTCGTGAGGCGAGCCGTGCTCGGGCTCTTCAAGTAAAGCCTCCAGCCTACCGGCGGGCCCTGGGATAAACAGCGATTCGATGCGCCTGGGCATGCGCTAGCTGCGGTAATTGGTGAACTGCAATTCGATGCCGAAGTCAGACGAGCGCATCAGCGCCATCACTTCCTGAAGCGTATCGCGATCTTTGCCGGACACGCGCACGAAGTCGCCCTGGATGGAGGCTTGGACTTTCTTCTTGCTGTCCTTGATGGCCTTCACCACTTCGCGAGCCTTCTCAATCGATATCCCCTGTTGCAGTGTGATTTCCTGCCGTACCGTCGAACCCGAGGCGGGCATAATGGTCCCATACTCCAGGTTCTTCAGCGGAACCTTGCGCTTCACCATCTTCGATTCCAGAATCTCGGCGACCGCTTTCAACTTGAAGTCGTCTTCACTCGCCAGCAGAATCTTGTTGTCCTTCTCGTTCAGCTCGATGGTCGATTTCGAGTTCTTCAAATCGTAGCGCTGTTGGACTTCCTTGATGGCCTGCTGTACCGCGTTGCTCACCTCGGGCATGTCGATCTTCGAAACTATGTCAAATGAATTGTCCGGCATCAGTGCCCTAATGCTACCAAAACTTTTTCGGTGATTTCACGCACCAGCGCCGGCAGCGACGCATCCAGCGCCAGCGTGATTGCGGCTTGCACGCGTTCCGCATCCACCTCTGAAAACTTCGATGCCACCGGAGCCGCAGGAGCCGCGTTCGACGGCTGCGCCGCCGCCATTACTTCCGCGAATAGACCCCGCGCCAGCTCCGCGTCATGGACCAGGGGACGCAGGGTCTGCATCACCACCGAGGCTTCAAAAGGCTTTTTCAGGATCGCGTCGCAGCCCGCACGCCGGGCTTCTTCTTCATCGAAGGGCTCCAGCAACCCCGCCGTGAGCACTACCCGAACGTGCCGGTGTGACGCTTTGATCGCGCGGCAAATTTCGAATCCGTCGCGACCCGGCAGGAACACGTCGGCGATCACCAGGTCGGGATCGACGTCGGGCATCCGGATCATGGCCGTATGGCCGTCGGTGACGCTCACTACGGAAAATCCCTCTTCGCGCAGGATACGCTCGCCCATACGCTGAGCGTGCGGGCTATCGTCGGCGAGCAGGATCATGCTCATTTATCGGGAGATGGGGTTGTACTCTTCGAAACGTCCGCGGTTTTCTTGTCGTTCTTCTTTTTCTTGTCGTTCTTCTTCTTAGTCTTGGGATCCACTGGCGCGGGAGTTTGCGCCGCTGCTGCCGGTCCCGCGGTTCCTGTTGCTGGAGCTGCCGGCGATACCGCCGAAGGAGCCGTTCCCGCCGCCTGAGTTTCCTTCGGTGCCGCGCCCGGAGTTCTGGCCGCTGCCGCCGCTGCCGGTGGATTCAAACGCGCGTCGGGCAATTTATCGAGGGCCGTCGGATCGGTCACAGGAGCCACCGTCACATCCGTAATTCCGACCGGCTGAGCCGGCACCGGAACGCTGACCGGAATGGATGCCTTGGGATTGGTCATCGTCGGAGTCCCGGCCTTCGCCGCGTGGCTCACGTCCGGATGTCCGCCCAGAAACCCGGTAAAATTCCGAAACAGGCCCGGCCGCTGATAGTTTTCTTTCTCATACTTCATCCGCGCCACAGCGGCCGGATCGGCGGCCGGAACCGGCATCTCCAGCGATTCCAGTTTCCGCTTGGCCTGATCCGCATACGAACTGAGCGGATAATCCTTCACCAGTTTCGCCAGCGTCTCGCCCTGCTTCTGCCGGAAACGCGGCCCCATACGGCTGTAATCGTCCGCCTGATACCACAGCGCCGCATCGGCTTTGCTATACAGCGGATACTGCTCCACCAGCCCGTTGAAGCGGTTCGCCGCCGCCGAATGCGATCCCTTGTTGTGATAGTAAATACCCGAATCGAACTCTTCCTCGGCCAGCACTTCCTGGACCTGCCGCAACTCCTGTTCCGCCTCCGGAACGAACTTCGAGTTGGGATACATGGTCATCACCGCCTTGCATTCCTGCTCGGCGCGCAGCGAGTTGTTGGGGTCGCGATCCGGTTTCAGCATGGCGTTGAAGTGGATGTCGCAAATCTTCTTTTGAGCCTCAGGAGCTTCCGGCATGGTCGGATAGAACAGCTCGAAGTCCTTGTACTCAGCTTCCGCCTGCGCGTTTCCGTGCAGACCGCCCTCACGGAACCAGCTATCGGCGACGGCGAGTTTCGCCTTGGCCAGGTATTCGCTGGTGTCGTAAGTATTGATCAGCGTATTCAGGGTCAGCCGGGCCACTTCGAACCGCCCGTGCTCAATATCCTTAACCGCTTTATCGAACAACACTTTGTCGGGCTGCTGGGTATCTTTGGTGATGGGATTGTCGTACTTCTTACGCTTGAATCCGCAGGATCCGGTAAGAAGCACGGCGAAAACCACTAGGGCCGCACTCAATTTTTGATTACACATCATACGACGATATCCTTATGACTATACCCGAATTGCCGAGGCGTCGCAGGCCAGCCGCCGCAATTCCGTAAAAGCGGCCCCGGCGTTCACACTGTGAAAAATCGACGACCCGGCCACAATCCATTCCACGCCGGCATTTACTACGGCGCCAACATTTTCCGCCGTCACCCCCCCGTCGATTTCGATGGGAAGCTGCAATCCCAGGTCCCTTTTCTTCCAACCTAACCGCCGGACCTTTTCGAGGGCGTTGGGAATGAAACTTTGCCCGCCGAATCCTGGGTTTACGCTCATCACCAGCACATAATCGGCGACATTCAAGACGTCGTCGAGCATGGCGACTGGCGTCGAGGGATTGATCGCCACCCCGGCGCGAGCCCCTTCGCTCTGGATCATCCTGAGCGTCCGGTCCAGGTGCGGGCAAACTTCCTGATGGACCAGAACCTGATCGGCGCCGGCCTGTATGAACTCCGGCGCGTAGCGATCGGGGTCAGTGATCATCAGGTGGACGTCGAAGGTCATCTTGGTGATTTTGCGAAGCGATGCGATTACCGGCGGTCCGATGGTGAAATTGGGCACAAAATGCCCGTCCATCACGTCCAGGTGGATCATGCGGCAGCCGGCCTCTTCGACGGCGGCGACCTGCTCGCCCAAACGCGCAAAGTCCGCCGCGAGGATGGATGGAAGAATCTCGATCAAAATCGCTCCTATAAGGTTATCACGGCGGCGAAAAAGCCATCTCCGGCGTCCCGGCCGGGAAGGCGGGTATGCATTTCGGCTTCGAGCCCGGCCGCCACGTCTTCGTTTTCCTCACGTTCCAGCGAGCACGTGGAATAAACCAGCCGTCCTCCGGGTCTTAGTACTTCGAGCGCCCGTTCCAGCATTCGCTTCTGCCGGATCTGGAACACCGGCAGGTCGTCAAGTTTGAGCCGCCATTTGATCTCCGGATTATGCCCCAGCGTGCCGGTCCCGGAGCAAGGCGCGTCCAAAAGGATTCGATCGAACTTCCGCGCGAACGGCAAGACTTCTGTACCATCCAGGATCACCCGATTCGCCTCTCGCGGAACATCGGCCAGCCTGCGCAGGCTGAGGTCGCTCGCGTATACATGGGCCCCCATCGCGATCATCTGCGCCGTCTTGTTTCCCGGCGCCGCGCACAAATCGAGCACCGTCATCCCCGGCTCGATTCCGAGCAGCGGGACAATCGACTGCGCGCCGATGTCCTGCTGACGACTCGTCGCGGGGTTGATATGCGCCACCGGCTCCTCCAGAGCGGCTCGTGCAATCTTCTCGGCCGCGTCGCCATACTGGGCTTGCCATCGCGCGATCATCCAGGCCGGGATACTCAACTCGGTAGCGCGATCCGGCCATTTCACCGGCTCGCGATTGACCTTTCGCAATACCGCATTGACGAACGCCGACGCCGACTTTTTCTTGGCCCGTTTGACGATCTCTACACTCTCAGCCACCGCGGCGTGCGCTGGAATCCGGTCTAGATAACGGAGCTGATAAATCCCCATCCGGAGGGCGATGCGGACTTCCGCATCCAGCTTGATGTGGCGGCCGGAGAAGTATGGAATCAAATAATCGAGCTGCCCCTGGTAACGCAGGCACCCAAGAACGATAGCCTCCGCCAATGCGAGATCGCGCTCGGTGCCGGATTCGGCGCGTAACAGGTCCGAGGCAAAGCCCCCTGCGTGGACCCGTTCGAGCACACGAAACGCAATGTCGCGAGCGGGGCTAATCTTCTCAGCGGGCATCGGAGCTTACGCTAAGCGCCCCGGCGTTCCTTCTCTAATCGTTCGGCAACGAACACTTTGAGCAGGGATTGATAAGGCACGTCTCGTTTATTCGCCAGAATTTTTAGATCCTCGATCATGGAGACTGGAAGCCGCAGAGAAATGGTCCGCAGTGAGGGCTTAAGGTTCGGAAATTTGCGCCGCTGAGCGGACTGCCAATCGATGAACTCCGTCGAGTCGTGCTTCGCCCAGAACGCGCGCTCTCCCGATTCGGACCGGAACTTAGGTACTCGCAGCGTCTTGGCGTTTGGCATGTGTCTCTTCTAGACTACTTCTTTCCCAAGCTAATCAAATTCGCGAACAACCGGTACGCTCCCGGAACACCCGCCGGCAACTGCCGGTAAAACGCGAGGCCAGCGTAAGTGAATGTCCCCTTCCCGTACTTCGCCTGCAATAACCCGCCCTTCTGGGGAGCCTGATCGCGATCGTGGCACTCGATCAGCGGCTTGTATTGCGGGTCCCACTCCGCCATGAACTTCGATCCGCGCTCCTCTACCCATCCGTCGAAATCCGCCGCAGTAATTTTATTCGGCGCGGTAAACACCGGATTCGCCGGATCGAGCATCGTGACCTTTGCGTCTTCCTCGGATACTTCCTCAGGCCGTTTACCAAGCTTGAATGGATAGGGCCCGTAAGGAACCGCGTCGAACTCCTCGGTCTGATACTCGACCACCAGGTTCCCGCCATTATGAACGTACTCGAGCAGCCGGCTGTTGTTCGCCGTATAATCCGGCCGCGTCGCCGATGCGCGAACGCCGACGATGATGGTGTCGAACTGCGCCAGGTTTCCCGAGGCCAGATCCATCGGACCTAACATGGCCGGTTTCACACCGATCTGTTCCAGCGCCTCGGGCACGTCGTCGCCCGCGCCCATCACATAACCGACTTTCAGCGCTGGCGCGACGCGCACATCCACTCCGGTCAGGTCTGTCGCGGCCAGCTTATATAAATGACGAGTCTCAAGGTCCCGATGCGCGATGATCCGGTAGCCTTCGCGATAAGTCTTTCCGGCGTAGTCTGCCACCGCCTGAATCGCGTTGCTTTTCCCGGCCGTGGCCTGCGCGGCAACGTGAAAATCGACGCTCTGGACCTCGCCGGCATGCGTGAAATGCAGATCGCTGTCGATCGGGCTCGCGTTCCATCCGGCGGGCAGCTCCAGATGAACCTTCGCGTCGGCTGCGCCCTTCACGTTGCTCATTACGCGCGCATGCACCACGACGCCCGAGCCTCGCCGCGCTACGGGAACCACGCCTGAAGACGGCGTCAGCGACACACTGATCGCCGGGGCGATCATGAGCAAAAATCCGCCGCTTTTCACAGGCTGCGAGATGTTGAACCGCACTCCGCCGATACGGTATGTCGCGGTGCCGACGAGCTCGGGGGACGGAAACGGTAGGTTCAAGTATTGTGACTGCTCGATTTTCGCCATCGCCTCGTGATACTCGCTGTTGCGCGACCAGTAGGGCCGCGTATACTCGGCATCGTCGCCGACGGTCACGTCGAATTGCTGTTTGGCCTGCTCGTTGTAACCGAGCACATCTTTCTGGCCGGGCGTCGATGACACTTGCATGCGCCCCCGGACGCTGAGACCCAGCTCGACATTCTCCATCTTCACATTCGACCGGTTGGTCAGCGTTCCGGTCACCGCGAATTTTTCTCCCGGCGTCGCGGTGGCGGTGGTGGCGGCCATTTCGAAGGAAATCCCAGCCAGTAGATTGCCGGCGTGCATGAATTCGTCTTCTTTGTTGTGAAGCCGGAACAGCAGCTCGTATTTCGCGTCCTCATCCATTTGAGATTCGCTCACGTTGCGAATCACCACGCGCAGATTGCGTAGCGCTGGAACGATGTGCGGCTCGATCACGCGCGAAGGATCGCGAGCGTCAAATTCGTCGATCGCTCTTGAAACGTCCTTCTCGATCTCGCCCAATGGAATGTCCAGATTCAACGCCGGGGCCAGTTGCCCCAGGCCGCGCAGGGACGTATCCAGTCCATCGAACAGGCTCGCCTCATGCGCCGCCTTATCGCCCAGCATGCTTTCCACCAGGACTAGGCCGCTTTTCGAAGATCCCGGCGCACTCCGGCCGCCCGCGCCTTGGGATCGCTGAAAGCTCAACCCTAGCGCCGCCACTTCCCGGTAACTGGCGCCGATCAGCGGGTCGTAAATTCCGGTGTCGATGGTGGTGGTCGCCCCATCCCGTGCGGACCGGTAAAATTTCTTCACCTGCCAGGGCCGCAAGCCTTCGTGAAACTGTTCGGGGAATCGCGCGGGGTCGGCCGCGGCTTTGAACACTTCCGCGCTTAACACACCGGCGGCCTGATGATTCCCGTGTCCATCCTTGGCATCGCCTTCGAATCGCGATACGATCACGTCGGGCCGGTACATCCTGACGACGCGCACGCAATCCCGCAGGACGTTGTCCGAGCCCCAATGCTCCAGGGTTTCATCCAGGCGCTTGGAAAATCCGAAGTCGATGGCGCGGGAGAAAAACTGATCCACGCCGTAATATCGATCCGATGCCAGCAGCTCTTCGGTGCGCAGCAGCCCCAGCGCGTCGAATAGTTCAGGTCCCGATAGATTCGCGCCGCCCTCTCCGCGCGTCAACGTGAACAGCCCCGTCCGTACGCCTTGTCCGCGAGCCAGCCAGGTCAGCAGACCGCCGTCCTCATCGTCGGGATGCGCCGTCGTGTGCAGAACCGTAGCCGTGGTTTTCAGCCTCAATAAGCTTTCATAAGCCGCCGCGGCATTCGAATTCATCAACGGCTGCTGCACCTGCGCGTGGGCCGCCAGGCACAAAATCGAAAGGTACCGGACACTCCGCATGCTTTCTTGGGATCATATCAGCTATGCGGAATTTGATGTGCTTCATGGCGCTGGCCGCAGCCGCGCTGGCGCAGGATCATCGGGTGAAAGCGGTGGATGTGAAGATCCTCTCAACAATGCTCGCCGACGATGAAGGCCTGGGAGAATGGGGCTTCGCCGCGCTGGTGGTCGTCGACGGACACCGTATTCTCTTCGATACCGGAGCCCACCCCGATACCGTTCTCAAGAATGCCCGCGATCTGAAGATCGATCTGAGTAACGTTCCCGACGTGATCCTCAGCCACAATCATGCCGACCACACCAGCGGTCTGATCACGCTGAAGCGCGACGTAGGATCGACCTCCCTGATTCGCGCTCACGTGGGCGAAGGAATTTTCCTCAATCGCGGCAACGACCGGATCAACAAGCTTCGCCGCGATTTTGAATCGCTGGGCGGGAAATTCATTGTCTACACTGAACCTACGGAAATTTATCCCGGCGTCTGGCTCACGGGCCCCGTCCCCCGCAAGTATTCCGAGCGCAACTACCTCCGTACCGCCACGATTCAGATGCCGGACGGCTCAAAAAAGGAAGACAATATCCCGGAGGACATGTCGCTGGTGATCGATACCGATCGAGGATTGGTGGTCATCTCGGGCTGCGGCCACGCCGGGATTATCAATACGCTCGAATACGCCCGTGCGAAGATTCGCAACGCTCCCATCCATATGGCCGTGGGCGGATTCCACCTGTATCAGGCCGACGAGGAAACCTTAAAGTGGACCGCCGGTAAGCTCCGCGAATTTGGTCTTCAAAATCTTCTAGGCGCCCACTGCACCGGCATCGAGGCGACCTATCGGCTTCGCGAATTAACCGGCCTCTCGCGACAGTCCGCCGCCGTAGCCGCGGTCGGCGCCGAATTCCGCCTTGGCACACCCATGAATCCGGGGAACATTTCCAGATGAAAACACTCACCATTCTTTTCGCGATCGCGACGCTGCACGCCGCTGACCAGCACTGGGTCGCCACTTGGGAAACCAGCCCCGGCGGTCCCGCTCCCAATGCCCGGTCTTATAAAAACGAGACCCTGCGTGAGATCGTCCATACGACTGTCAGCGGAAATTCGGTGCGAGTCCGCCTGTCGAACGTCTACGGGACTCAGCCTCTGTCGGTCGGCGCGGCGCACATCGCGCTGCGGCGTAGCGGATCCAGCATCACGCAGGATCGGCCGTTGACCTTCGGCGGCCGGCCCGCGGCCCTGATTCCCACCGGCGCATTGGTCGTCAGCGATCCGGTGAAGCTCGAAGTGCCTTCCCAAGCCGACCTGGCCATCAGCATTTTTCTTCCGGTTGAAACCGCGGCTGAAACCGTGCATCGCGCCGCCTTCCAAACCAGCTACATCGCGCCCGGCGACGCGACCGCCGCGGCCGACCTGCCTGCCACCGCCGCCACCATGACCTCCTGGCCCTTCCTGGTCGGCGTCGACGTAGCGCGCCCCACGAAAACCGACGCCATCGTTGCCTTTGGCGATTCCATCACCGATGGCTCAGGGTCCACTCGAGACGCCAATCATCGTTGGCCGGATATTCTGGCCGAACGCCTGTATGCCAAGCATCGCGACTCGATTGCGGTTCTGAACGCCGGCATCGGCGGCAACCGCGTTACCCACAACGGCGCAGGCGCGCTCATGTATTCCGGCCCCAGCCTGCTCACTCGCTTCAATCACGACGTGCTGTCGCAGCCTGGCGTGAAATACATGATCCTGCTCGAAGGCATCAACGATATTGGAGTTCCCGGGACCGCTGTCGCGCCTGCCACCGACCAGGTGTCCCCGGCCGACATCATCGCCGGCCTCCGCCAGATCGTCGAACGCGCTCATGAACACGACATACGCGTCTTCATCGGCACGCTCACGCCGTTTGAAGTAAGTAAAATCGCGGGTTACTATTCGCCGGAGCGCGAGGCTCAGCGCCAGGAAGTGAACCGGTGGATCCGCGCCGGCCAGGGCTTCGACGGCGTCATCGATTTCGACAAGGCAGTGGCCGATCCCGCGCACCCAGGCAGAATTCTGGAGCGTTTCGATAGCGGCGACCACCTGCATTTCAGCGACGCCGGCTATCAGGCCATGGCCGCCGCCATCGATCTGTCGATCTTTCGCAAATGAACCGTGACCCCGCTAAGCGCGCTTGATGAGCCGAACCACAAAGATCAGGATGATCGCGCCTATCACGGCCGTGCAGAGCGATCCGATTAGTCCGTAGGTCCCGATCCCCAGCCAGCCGAGCACGTGCCCCCCGATCAGAGCGCCGACGATGCCGATCACGATGTCCCCGATGACGCCGTATCCGCTTCCCTTCATGATGATCCCGGCCAGCCACCCGGCGATCATTCCCACAATCAAGATGTAAAGCAGGTCCATAGTGCTTTTCTCTCCCGTTTGGATTTTGGTACCCAGGGATCGTATCACACTGCGGCGGGCACGGCTGCCCGAATATACACCCGGCGCAGCAGCGGAGTTGTGTTTATGAGAATCCCGTAGCGCGTTCGCCTCGCGCTTCGCCATTCCCATCGATCCGGCCAGCATCGCGCCAAACCATTTCCCGGGCCGCCATCAGGCGGATTCCGTTCCGAGGTCCGTGAAGACAAAGAAGACCGGAAGGAACAAGGGATAACGGACGCATCAAAATGGGCTCGCCGTGTACATTCACCGCTCCCTATGGTCGCGGCTCGTATGCGTCCCAAGCTTAATCGTGGAGCGTGGTATCCAGAAACGCCCGCAGACGATGGCTGCGGCTGGGATGCCGCAACTTGCGCAGCGCCTTCGCTTCGATCTGGCGGATCCGCTCGCGGGTCACCGCGAAGTGCTGGCCGACTTCTTCGAGCGTATGCTCGCTTCCGTCCTGCAAGCCGAAGCGCATCTTGATGATCTTCTCTTCGCGCGGGCTCAGCGTCTTCAACACTTCCGCCGTCTGCTCACGCAGATTTAGATTGATCACCGCTTCGGACGGCGAAACCACGCGCCGGTCGATGATGAAATCGCCCAGGTGCGATTCCTCTTCCTCGCCCACCGGAGTCTCGAGCGAAATCGGCTCCTGCGCGATCCGCAGCACCTTGCGCACCTTGCCGACGGGCAGTTCCATCTTGATGGAAAGCTCTTCGGTGGTCGGCTCGCGGCCCAGGTCCTGCTGCAACTGCCGCTGCATCCGGACCAGTTTGTTGATCGTCTCGATCATGTGCACCGGAATGCGAATCGTCCGCGCCTGATCCGCGATGGCGCGCGTAATCGCCTGCCGCACCCACCAGGTGGCGTAGGTGGAAAATTTATAGCCGCGCAGGTAATCAAACTTATCCACCGCCTTCATCAGGCCGATGTTGCCTTCCTGGATCAGATCCAGGAACTGCAGCCCGCGATTGGTGTAGCGCTTGGCGATGGAAACCACCAGCCGCAGGTTCGCCTCGATCAGCTGCTTCTTGGCGATTTCGGCTTCCATCTCGCCGCGCTCGACGATCTGCAAGCGTGCGCCGCAACTCGGTCGCGCTGGCGCCGGATTCTTCTTCCAGTTGCTGGATGCGCTGGCTGTGCTGGCGCAGTTCTTTGCGCATCGCGCTGGCGCCGCCGGTGCGCTCCGTTGGGCGGGCCTTCGAGCTTCCGTTGGATGCGCGCGATCTCGCGCTCGATGGGCCTGAATTCTTCCACAGCGCTCCGAAGGCTGCCCGCCAACGCGCGCCGCGTGGTCGAGCTGAACTGGATGCCCCGGATCAGCCGCGAGATATTGCACCATGGTGCGCGCCAGGCTCCAGCGCAATGAGCGGTGCATCTTGGGCTTCATTCCGCGCGAGATTGCCTGCAATTTCTGACGAAATTGCTGGGCTTTCTTGTAATACTTCTCGATTTCCGCGATCGTTTTCGCCAGCTCTTCGGCTTGTTCGGCGAATGTTCTCGTCGGTCACCACCAGGTCCGGCATCACCAGGATGTCGCGCACGGCGAACGGATCGCTGTAAGAGTCTCGCTCAGCGCCAGGATCTCGCGAATCACCAGAGCCGAACGGGAAAGCGATTTGCGCACGGCGCCCTGTCCGTGCTCGATCCGTTTGGCCAGCTCGATTTCGCCTTCGCGCGTGAGCAGCGGCACGGTGCCCATCTCGCGCAGGTACATGCGCACCGGATCGTTGGTCTTGTCGCTGAAGTCCTGGACCAGCTCCAGGTCGGTAGGTTCCTCGCCCTCTTCGGCTTCTTGTCGAACTCGATCTTGGGCTCTTCCAGGATTTCAACGCCCGCGCCGTCCAGCTCCGAAAGCA